>NZ_JBUEQF010000006.1:0-274103 GCF_054979605.1 Rhodococcus sp. AZ1 | reverse complement strand
CGTCGGCAACTGTGTGATCAGGCGTGTGGCGCGGGTGATCACCCGACGCCCCTGACTCGGGGAGATCTTGCAGGCCAGACCCACCACCATCGCCAACCCGGCCACCCGCCGCGGCCGCGCCGGTAGCGTCGTCCCGTCGAACTGCTCCCGACCCGCGGCCGTCTGCGCCTGATCAGCGGTGTGCGCCACCACCTGCATCCGTGCAACCACCGACATCTGTGCCGCGGCGATCATCGCCGCCGCTCGCTCGAGCCCGGCGAGGCGCCGCTCCAACGCCCGCTCCGACATCCCCACCAGGGCATCGTCGGCGCCCACGGCGGCACGAATCGACTCCTCGACCACCCCGCACCCCCTCGCCGATCACCATCTCCGGCACCCCCCGGCGCCTCCGGCAACCCTACCACGCAATCGAACATACGTTCGCTGCTCTGCGTGTGCGGTTGTGGACAACTCGGACCTCCCGAGCGTGGATCAGAGCAATTCGCCTGCGCGAGTGAGGACATCGCGCAGGATCTGTTCCATCTCGTCGAAGTCGGACTGCCCGCAGATCAGGGGCGGAGCGAGTTGCACCACCGGGTCGCCCCGGTCGTCGGCGCGGCAGTACAGACCCGCCTCGAACAGAGCGGGGGAGAGGAATCCGCGCAGCAGACGCTCGGATTCGGCGTCGTCGAAGGTCTCCTTGGTCGCCTTGTCCTTGACCAGCTCGATGCCGTAGAAGAACCCTTCGCCGCGCACGTCCCCCACGATCGGCAGGTCGAGCAGACGCTCGAGCGTCGTCCGGAACGCGGGGGCGGTCTGCGCGACGTGTGCGTTGATGCCCTCGCGCTCGAAGATGTCGAGGTTGGCCATGGCCACTGCCGCGGACACCGGATGTCCGCCGAAGGTGTAGCCGTGCGCGAAGGAGGTGATGCCGTCCGAGAAGGGCTCGAACAGGCGATCGGAGGCGACCATCGCGCCGATGGGCGAATATCCGGAGGTCAGACCCTTGGCACACGTGATGATGTCGGGCACGAACCCGAAGTCGTTGCACGCGAACATCGATCCGATGCGCCCGAATGCACAGATCACCTCGTCGGAGACCAGCAGGACGTCGTACTCGTCGCAGATCTCGCGCACCCGCTCGAAATATCCCGGCGGCGGCGGGAAGCACCCGCCCGCATTCTGCACCGGTTCGAGGAACACCGCGGCCACGGTGTCGGGTCCCTCGAACTCGATGGCCTCGGCGATACGGTCCGCCGCCCAGCGCCCGAATGCCTTGGGATCGGTGCCGAGAGGTTCGGGGGCTCGATAGATGTTGGTGTTGGGTACGCGGAAGGCTCCGGGGGTGAGCGGCTCGAAAGCCTCCTTCAGTGCCGGGATGCCGGTGATCGCCAGAGCGCCCTGCGGGGTGCCGTGGTAGGCGATCGCCCGCGAGATCACCTTGTGCTTGCCGGGTTTGCCGACCTTCTTGAAGTACTGCTTGGCCAACTTCCACGCACTCTCGACGGCTTCCCCGCCGCCGGTGGTGAAGAACACGCGATTGAGGTCGCCGGGCGCGTAACCGGCGACCCGTTCGGCCAACTCCACCGCCGACGGGGTCACGTACGACCACAGGGGGAAGAAGGCCAGTTCCTTCGCCTGCCGAGCGGCCGCCTCGGCCAGTTCCTCGCGACCGTGCCCGACCTGCACGACGAACAACCCCGAGAGGCCGTCGATGTAGCTGCGGCCGGTGCTGTCGAAGATTCGCGCTCCCTCTCCGCGGGTGATGACCGGTGGGTTGATGTGCTCGCCGTGGCGGGCGAAGTGACCCCACAGATGACGCTTGGCGGAGGCCGTGAGCGCTGCGGTGTCGAATTCGCGATCGGCGGTGGTGCTCGGCGCGGTGGTGGTCATCGTGTTCCCCAATTGTATTGCTGCTTCAGCAGTTTCAGGTACACCAGGGTTTCGGTACTGGTGACCCCCGGCAGCGTTCGGATGTGGTTGTTGAGCAGGTCGAGGAGGTGATCGTCGTTCTCGCACACCACTTCGATCAGAACGTCGTAGGACCCGGCCGTGAGCACCACGTAGTCGATCTCGGGGAACTCGGCGAGTGTGCGCCCGAGGGCGGTGGTGTCACCGGTGCAGCGGATGCCGATCATGGCCTGGCGGGTGAAGCCCACCTGGACCGGATCGGTGACGGCGACGATCTGCACCACCCCTGCGTCGGTGAGCTTCTGAACACGTTGACGCACAGCCGCTTCCGACAGCCCGACGGCCTTGCCGATGGCTGCGTAGGACCGGCGACCATCGGCCTGAAGTTGCTCGATGATCGCCTTCGCGACGTCGTCGAGAGATACGGCGGGATCCGGCACCCCTTGATCCTGACCGGTTACGACGACTAATTCAAGTCTCGTTCGGCGTTCGGAAGCATGGATTCAGTTGTCGAACGAACATTGCCCCACCATATCCGTTGCTTTCTGTGGCGGCCGGACGTCGAGATGCATAACATCGTCAGGCATGAGCGAGCTCGATGCAGGATGTTGGATCGATGGCGAGCCCGCGCACGGTTCCGGTGCCGCGATCGACGTGGAGAACCCCGCCACCGGGGCTGCGGTGGCGTCGCTGAGCATGGGGACCGGCGTCGAGATCGACCGGGCGGTGGCCTCCGCCCGCGCGGCCTTTCCGTCGTGGTCGACACTCGCCCCCGTCGAGCGCGCGACACTGCTCGCCGCCCTCGCCCGCGCCGTCGAGCGCGACAGCGAGCTCTTCGTCGCCGAGGAGGTCGCCCAGACCGGCAAGAGTGTGCGCCTGGCCTCGGAGTTCGACGTTCCCGGCAGCATCGACAACATCGACTTCTTCGCCGGCGCGGCCCGGCATCTCGAGGGTCGCGCGAGCGCGGAGTACTCCGCCGAGCACACCTCGACCATCCGCCGTGAGCCGATCGGGGTGGTCGGCACCATCACCCCGTGGAACTACCCGCTGCAGATGGCGGTGTGGAAGGTACTGCCCGCGCTGGCGGCCGGCTGCACCGTGGTGCTCAAGCCCGCCGAACTCACTCCACTCACCAGTCTGCGACTGGCACGCCTGGCCACGGAGGTGGGGCTGCCCGCCGGGGTCTTCTCGGTGGTCACCGGAACCGGTCCCGAGGCCGGCGCCGCGCTGGCGTCCCATCGAGGTCTCGACGTGGTCACCTTCACCGGTTCGACGGCCGTCGGGCGCACGGTGATGGGCCTGGCAGCGGCCAACGGCACCCGAGTGCAGCTCGAACTCGGCGGCAAGGCTCCCTTCGTGGTGTTCGACGACGCCGACATCGAGGCCGCCGTGCGCGGGGCCGTGGCCGGGTCGCTGATCAATGCCGGCCAGGACTGCACCGCTGCCGCACGCGCCATCGTGGCGCGCGATCTTCACGACGACTTCGTCGACGGCGTGGCCGAGCTGATGTCCACCGTGGTGGTCGGCGACCCCACCGATCCCGCCACCGACATGGGCTCGCTGATCTCGTGTCGACACCGTGATCGGGTGCACGCCATGGTCTCTCGGGCCTTCGCCGCGGGGGCGCGTGTGGTCACCGGTGGAACGCTTCCCGACGGACCGGGAGCGTTCTATCCGCCCACACTGGTGGTGGGAGCGAGCGAGGGGTCGGAGATCTACCGCGACGAGGTCTTCGGACCGGTGCTGTGCGTGAGTGCTCACGACGGCGACGACGACGCGATCCGCCGCGCCAACGACACCGACTACGGCCTCGCCGCCTCCGCGTGGACCCGCGACGTGTACCGCGCGGGGCGGGCCACCCGGGAGATCCGTGCCGGATGCGTGTGGGTCAACGACCACATCCCGATCGTGAGCGAGATGCCGCACGGAGGCGTCGGGGCGTCGGGGTTCGGCAAGGATCTCTCCACCTATTCCTTCGAGGAGTACCTGATGATCAAGCACGTGATGACCGACATCACCGGTGCTGCTCACAAGGATTGGCACAGCACGGTCTTCGGCGGTCGGTCGTGACCGGTCCGAGAACCGCGCCGTGGGCCACCAGACCCACCGCTCGTGGGGTCGACATGGTCGCGGGTGCGGTCCCCACCCCGTACTGGCTCGACCGCCCCGAACGGCCGCAGCCTCGGCCGCGGCCGACCGGGGAGGTCGTGGCCGATCTGGTGGTCGTCGGCGGTGGGTTCACCGGCCTGTGGACCGCGCTGATCGCGGCGGAGGAGAACCCCGGTCGCTCGATCGTGCTGCTCGAGGCCGAGCGCATCGGCGAGGGCGCGAGCGGGCGTAACGGCGGGTTCTGCGCCGCGAGCCTGACCCACGGGCTCGCCAACGGAATCGACCGGTATTCCGACGAGTTGCCGACGCTGCTGGAGATGGGCACCCGCACCCTCGACGACATCGAAGCCGCCGTCGCTCGCCACGGTATCGATGCCGATATCGAGCGCACCGGTGAGATCGATATCGCCAACTTCGACTATCAGATTCGGGAACTGCGCGAGTTGGTCGCGCAGGCAGCAGGCCTCGATCAGAAGATGCTCTACCTCGACCGCGCCGAGCTCGACCGACGGGTGCACAGTCCGCGAGCTCTCGGCGGGGCCTTCGATCCCGATGTGATGATGATCGATCCGGCCAAGCTGGTGTGGGGCATCGCCGACGCCGCCGAACGCCTCGGGGTGCGCATCCACGAGAACACTCGGGTGACCGGGCTGGACACCTCCTCGGCCACGATCGGTCTTCGCACCGGGTACGGCACGGTCCGCGCACGCAGGGTGGTGCTGGCCACGGCGGCGTCGACGCCGGTGCTGCGCAAGTTGCGTCACTGGATCGTGCCGGTGTGGGACTACTCCATCGTGACCGAGCCGCTCACCGCGACGCAGCGGTCGAGCATCGGGTGGCAGGGCCGGGAAGGGTTGGCCGACAGTGGTCATCGCTTCCACTACTTCCGATTGACCGCCGACGACCGCATTCTGTTCGGCGGGTGGGACAACTTCTACTTCTACGGTGGGGACACCGATCCGCGACGTACGCAGGACCCCGAGTCGTTCGCCGTGCTGGCCGAGCATCTGCTGCAGTACTTCCCGAGCCTCGAGGGCATTCGCGCCTCGCACGCGTGGGGCGGCGCCATCGACACGTGCTCGCGTTTCAGTGCGTTCTGGGACGTCTCGGCCCGCGGTCGCGTGGTGTCGGTGGTGGGCTTCACCGGCCTCGGGGTCGGAGCCTCGCACTTCGCCGCGCGTACGGCGCTCGACCTGGTCGACGGGCGGGACACCGAGCGCACCCGACTGAACATGGTGCGAACCAAGCCGCTGCCGTTCCCGCCCGAGCCCCTGCGCTGGATGGGGATCACTCTCGCGCGCAGAGAGTTCGCCCGCGCCGATCGCAACGAGGGCCGCTCGGGGTTGTACCTGCGCGCGATGAACGCCGTCGGGCTCGGCTTCGATTCGTGAGCCTGCCGTCGTGAGCCAGTCCCTGTGAGCCGGTTCTGATCGTCAGGAGCGGGGGACCACCAGAACCGGGGC
Source organism: Rhodococcus sp. AZ1 (assembly GCF_054979605.1). NCBI lineage: Bacteria > Bacillati > Actinomycetota > Actinomycetes > Mycobacteriales > Nocardiaceae > Rhodococcus > Rhodococcus sp. AZ1. The sequence goes on along the minus strand of NZ_JBUEQF010000006.1, from coordinate 268,641 downwards.
TGTGGTGGCGCGCAGGATCTTGGCCGCTCCCGAGCCGAGGAACACCCGCGAGGCCTGCCCGAGGCGCCCCGAGCCGAGGGCCAGCATGTCGCCGTCCTCCCAGTCCAGCGACGCCACTGCCTCGTCGAGCGTTTCACCGTCGGCGACGATCGACTCCAGATCCGGGGCGTCGGGGAGAGCTCGCGTTGCCGTGGCGAGGTTGCGCTCGGCGGCGTCGACATAGTGCTGACGTGTCTCGATGGCCGGTCCGTCCGGCCCGTAGCTGCCGGGCTCGAGGGAGACGAGGGAGAGCAGGCGCAGCGGAACCCCGGACGCGCTGGCGAGGGTGAGGGCGAACGGCAGCGGATTGTCGCTCGATGGTCGAGTGGGTACTGCGACCGTGAGGCCGGTCAGCGTTGTCACGCCGCGGTCGCGGTAGCCGCGGGGCGCGAGGGCGAGGGGGAGCGGTGACGAGTGCAGCAACGCGCCCGCCACCGATCCGATGGTGTGCCGGTTGAGGATCCCGTCGCCGGTGGCGCCGAGCACGATCAGGTCCGAGTTGTGGGTGGTGGCGAACTCGACGAGCCCCTCGGCGAACGATTCGGCCCACATCAGATGTGGGGAAACCGTTGTGCCGGAGGGGAACTGGGCCAGGGCGTCGTCGAGCCAGCCGGTGGCCGTGGCCTCGAGTACCTTGCGATACGGCCCGCTGCCCTCCATGGGCGGATCGTCGCCCTTGAGGACGACCACCACGTCCACGGACGCATCGAACGTGGATGCGAGGGCTGCGGCGAGAGCGATGCCGTCGTCCCCGCTGGCAGTGGCGAGGTAACCGACCGTGATGTGCATGGGCTGATCCTTGCGCGAGGGGCCAGGGTCTCTGACGATGAGCAGGGGGCTGCAGGTGTGACGGGGGTCAGGTGGTGTCGGGCACCTTGACCTCGGTGGTGGCGTCGAGGGTCTTGCCCTGGAAGAAGTCCCGGTTGCCCACGAAACACAGGAGCATCAGCGGGATCCCCAGCACCAGCATGCCGACCCCGAGGACGAACACCCCGCCGATGGGCCCGAACGTGGTGAATCCGTAGTCGGGCTTGATCATGTCGACCGCGCTCTGCACGAAGGCCCACGTCATCGACAGGGCGCCGAGGAGCGGGAAGATGCCGCGCATGAAGAGGTTTCGCGTCGAGGTGAACAAGGTGCGTCGGAAGTACCACACGCACGCGTACGCGGTGATGCCGTAGTAGAACGCCACCGCGAGGCCGAGCGAGGCCACGGAGTCCTGCAGGGCGTTGGCGCTGACGAAGGTCAGCACCAGGTAGAACAGCAACGCCGCGGCGCCCATCACCAGGGTGCCGAAGCCCGGTGTCATGTATTTGGGGTGCACGCCCGCGAAGCGCTTGGGAATGGCCTCGTAGACGGCCATCGACAGCGCCCCGCGGGCCGTGGGCAGGATCGTGGTCTGGGTCGAGGAGAGGGCGGAGATCGACACCGTGAGCAGCAGCAGACCCGCCGCGATGGACCCGGCGACCGGGTCGCCGAGGATGGTGAGCACGTCGTCGGCGTTGTCGGGGTTGTTGAGCCCGATGCCCGTGTCACCGAACCCGGCGAACGACTGCACGGCGTATCCCACCAGTACGTAGGTCAGCACCAGGATGAGGGTGGTGATCACGGCTGCGCGCCCCGGCGTCTTCGCCGAGTCCTTGGTCTCCTCGCCGACGGCCAGGCACGCATCCCAACCCCAGTAGATGAAGATGCACAGGATGATCGCCTGGGCCGCATCGGACATGCTCAACCCGCTCGGTACCAGCCAACTCAGCTGCGGGGTGATGGCCTGCGGGCCGGCGGTGTTCGCGTAGACCTTCACCAGGGCGATGATCGAGACCACGATCAGCACCCCGAACTGCACCACGATCAGCACGTTCTGCATGCGCTCGCTGATGAGGATGCCGCGGAAGCTGACGTAGGTCATCGCCACGATGAAGAAGCAGCCCAGCGCAACCTTGGCGCCGGTGGAATCGGCGAGGCTGTCGGCGCCGAGGAACTTGAACAGGTAGATCGCGGCCACCTCGGCGACATTGGCCAGGACGATGATGGCCGATACGGCCAGACCCCATCCGGCCATCCACCCAACCCATGGGCCGAAGGCCTTGGTGCCCCAGGTGAACGACGTGCCGCAGTCGGGGGTGTCGCGGCTGAGTTCACGGTAGGCGAAGGCGGTCAGCAGCATCGGGATGAAGGCGACGAGGAACATCGACGGCGCCTTCTCCCCGACGGCGAGCACCACGTAGCCCAGGGTGGCTGCCAGGCTGTAGGCGGGTGCGACTGCGGACAGGCCGATCACGATGTTGCCGACCAACCCCAGTGCTCCGGCGTTGAGGCCTTTGCTGGTGGTCGCGGGCGCGCTCGACGCGGGCGGTTCCGTCACGGCCATTCTCGCTCCGATTCTCCCGAGGGTGTCGGCTCGGAATATACGGTTTCGGTTGTCGAGATGTATCGATACCACGGAACTGTTTTCATCCGGGTAACACTGCAACCGATTCGATTGTCGAGACGAACGAGTTTCGACGCGGGACTAGGGTCGAAACATGACGCCGGTACGCCTAGACGAAGCCAGCATCCGGACAGCTCCCAAGGCCCTTCTGCACGACCACCTCGACGGCGGGTTGCGGCCGTCGACGGTGCTCGAGCTGGCCGAGCACGACGGGTACGACGCCCTACCGGCGTCCGACGCCGACGCCCTCGGGCGGTGGTTCCGCGACGCATCGGACAGCGGCTCGCTCGAGCGCTACCTCGAGACCTTCGTCCACACGGTCGCGGTGATGCAGACCCCCGAGGGCGTGCACCGGGTGGCCCGCGAGTGCGCCGAGGATCTCGCCGCCGACGGCGTGGTCTACGCCGAGGTGCGCTTCGCCCCCGAGCAGCATCTCGCACGCGGGATGACTCTCGATCAGGTGGTCGAGCACACGCTGGCAGGGTTCCGCGCGGGGGAGTCCGCGGCGCGGGCGGCCGGTCGCTCCATCCGGGTGGGATGCCTGTTGACGGCGATGCGCCACGCCGCACGTTCGCGGGAGATCGCCGAGTTGGCGATGCGCTTCCGGGATTCGGGGGTGGTGGGCTTCGACATCGCCGGCGCGGAGGCCGGGTTCCCACCCAGCCGACACCTCGATGCGTTCGAGTACCTGCGAGGGCAGAACGCACACTTCACCATTCACGCCGGAGAGGCGTTCGGACTGCCCTCCATCCACGAGGCCGTGGCCTTCTGCGGCACCGACCGGCTCGGGCACGGGGTCCGTATCGTCGACGACATCACGGTCGACGAGTCGGGGACGCCCCGTTTGGGACGGCTGGCGCACTACGTGCGCGACAAGCGAATTCCGCTCGAGCTCTGCCCGTCGTCCAATGTCCAGACCGGCGCGGTGGCCTCCATCGCCGACCATCCGTTCGACCTGTTGGCCCGACTGCGGTTCCGGGTGACGGTCAACACCGACAACCGGCTGATGAGCGGCACCAGCATGAGCCACGAGATGGCTGTTCTCGCAGAGACTTTCGGTTACGGCTGGTCCGACCTCGAGCGCTTCACCATCAATGCGTTGAAGTCGTCGTTCCTGCCGTTCGACGAGCGGCTGGACATCATCGACAACGTCGTCAAGCCCGGCTTCGCGGTGCTGATCGGCTGAACGGGTGACCGACGGACGTCACGGCCTGCGCAGCCGCGCCTCGAACTCACGCTCGAGTGCACGCCACGCGTCGGCTTCGGCGTCGAAGGGCGCACTGGGCGCAAGCCGTCCGGCAGTGGGCTCGACCACGTAGGAGACGAACCACCCCAGCGGCGTCGAGGTGGCCAGGGCCTCGTCCACCGACTCGTCGTCGGCATACTCCGCCGCGTCGGTGAACAATTCGACGGCCAGATCGAGCTGATCCGGGTCGACCGCATCGGGTCCGCGCGCAATGTCGTCCGCGAGCCCGGGCAGCACGTACACGTTCTCGTCCGTGACCTCGATGTCGAGCGAGCCGTCCACCGCGGCGTTTCGGATGTCGTCGTAGGTGCTCACTGCCGCAAGATCGTGGTCGTGCTCGTCGGCGAGGTAGCGCGCGAGCGCACGCTCGGAGGTGAACACACTGATCGCGCCGTTGCTGCCGAGGAACACCGGATCGTCGTCGAGGTAGCAGCGCAGGGTGTAGTAGGTGTTGTCGGAGGTGATGATGCGCACCGGGTCCACCCCCACCGCGGTCCAGAAGGACTCCTCGGCCTCGGTGTCGTCGTCATCCTCCTCGGAGTCGTCCGCGTCGTCGTCCTCGTCCGTTTCGTCGTCGTCCTCGTCGATCAGATCGTCCTCGTCCGAGTCGACCACGTCCTCGTCGATCAGATCGTCGTCGTCGTCGGCGTCCGCAGCGGCGAGTATCTCGGCCTCGGCCACGGCAACGGCGTCGGAATCGACGTCGGGGGTGGTGATGACGGTGTCGATGGCATCGAGCACCGCGTCCCACTTCTTCGACAGCACCGAGCCGACGCGGTCCCACAGCTGCTTGCCGTCGCGGCCGGAGAAGGTTTCCGCGCCGCGCGAGAGAACCCCGAGCACCGGATTGGAGTTGAAGAACTTGGTGACGGCCTCGAGCTCGCAGACCTCGCCGATGGTCCGCGCCATCTCCAGCGAGCGACCCAGTTCGGCGACGGTGTCGTCGTCAGGGGCGCCGGCAGCCAACTCGGGGATGCCGACGAAGTCGAACCGACGGTCCTCGTCCGGCTCGAACTGGGCGGCGGACAACGCCACGACCACGCGCCACGACGGGTGATCGAGGAGATCGTTGTCGGTGTCGGTCCGGATGAACCCGACCATGTCCGCGACGGAGGCGAACCCGAACAGGTCCTCGTCGCGGCCGAGGAACGCCTCCCACTCGTCGTCGCCCTCACGCCACTGGGGCGCCCACAGTGTGACCAGGTCCCCCGCGGTCACGCCCACTTCGATCGGGACGATGTCTCCAGCCATGGCCGCGAGCCTATCTCAGCCGCCGGTCAGTGATCGGCGCAGTTCGTCCCGTGCGGCGGCGAGAGCTCCGGCGGCGTCGTCCGTGGCTCGGGCGCAGGCCTCGACGATCGCCGCGCACAGGAGCGCAGGGGCGATCGTTCGCAGTGCGGCGGGCAGTGACAACTCCAGCAGATCGCCGTACACCGAGACGATCGCCCGAACACGACCCCCGGCGAGGTCTGCGGTGCCGGTACCGGTGGCGGCGGCCGCTGTGTCGAGGAAGGCGCGCATCCCGCCGAGCAGATGTGCACCCGGCGCATCGGGGTCGAGTGTGGTCGGGCGGCCCGGTGTGCGGAACCAGTTGGGCACGCCCAGCTCGGCGAACTCGCGCTCGCGTTCACGCTGCGCGGCGGCGAACGCCCGCGCGTGCAGGTCGATGATGGTGCCGGCGAGGGCATCACCGCCGTAGCGCATCTCGTGTCGGTCGATCTCGAGTTCGGCGATCTCGTGCGACGGTCCGAGGGTGAGGCGCACGGGCGATGCCGTCACTGCGTGGGCCTGAAGAAGCCGTGGAAGTTCATGCCCGAGTTGGTGGTCCGAATCGGTGATATCGACACCGGGTCGCCCGCCTCGATGAGCATGCCGTTGCCCACCACCATGGCCACGTGCCCGTCCCACACCGCCAGGTCACCGGGCATCACCGCCGACTCCTCGACCGGTGAGCCGACCTCCTGATCGGCCGCCAGGCGTGGAATGTCCACCCCCGCCGTGGCGTATGCGGACTGGGTCAGGCCGCTGCAGTCGAGGCCGACTCCCGGCGTGGTGCCGCCCCACACGTACGGCACGCCCTGCTGGGTGAGCGCGAAGCGCACGGCGTCGGCCGCGGCGGGTGTCGGTGCGGTGGCGGTGCTCCCGTCGGGGAGCGTCACCGACAGGGCGGGCGCGGCCGGTGCTCCGGCGCCGGTGTCCGGCAGTTGGGGTGACCGGGACAGCGGGGGGAGCGTGGGCGGATCGCGGTGCGGGACGATCGCTTCGAGCTCCTTGATGTGTGCCTCGAGCTTGTGTGCGGTTCGCTCGATCACCGCCCACCCGCGTCCGATGTGCTCGGCGGCGACCGCGACGGCGGCGGAGAAACCCGCCGGGGTGAGCAGTACCGGTCCCGCGGCGGCGGCCCAGGTCAGGAACGAGTCGAGTATGCCGACCAGGTCGGTGTTCGCCGAGGCCACGTCCGCGCAGGCAGCGGCGAGGATGCGGTCGAGGTCGTCGGCGTGTTCGGCCAGGGTCACGGCCGTGCGTACTCCCGCGTCCAGCAGAGCTGCCGCGGCGCGCGCACTCGGTCCGGCCCACACCGCCGCCAGATCGGCCATGCCTCGCTCGACGATGGTGGCGCTCTCCTGCAGCACACCGCCACGACCGGAGCCGTCGAGTGCCACCGCGCCGCTGCCGATCTCGGCGAGCAGGGCTTCGAGGGGAGCGGCCAGCAGGTCGATCATCGCCACGCTCCCCGCAGTGCCGCCGCTGCCGCCCGCTCACCCTCGTGGTACGAGCGGTGCGCGGCCGCGGTGGCCGATCCGGCGTCGGCGAACCGCCGGGCCAGGTCCGCAGTGGCGGCGCCGTGGCGATCGACCGCCGCGATGAACGCGGCGGCGAATGCGGCGCCGACGGGACCCATCGACACCGCGAGCGCGGCATGCGCCACCGGCGCGGTGGTCGCCGCGGTGGCCACCAGCTGCGCCGTGTCGGTCACCTGCGCCGCCACGGCGCGCGCTACGTCCCCGTCGGCTCGAACGGCATTCGCCCCGATCCCGGTCGTACTCGCCCCGACCCCCGTCATAACCGCCCCCTTCTCGTTTCCTGCTCTGTGTGAGTTGGACGCACCCCGGCGCCGATCGGTTCCGCCTACGCTGGCGGACATGGATTCACGGGTGATCGAACATCCTCTGGCCTCGGCGTTGTTGACGATCATGCGAGACGAGCGCAGCGACAACGCGGCATTCCGATCGGCGCTGCGGCAGCTGACGCAGATGCTGGTCTACGAGGCCGTGCGCGACGCGCCGATCACCCGATTCCCCATCACCACCCCGGTGGGCCCGACAACGGGTGTCGCGCTGGCCGCCCCGCCGCTACTGGTGCCGGTGCTGCGCGCCGGTCTGGGCATGGTGGAGAAGGCGAGCGCGATGATCCCGCAGGCGCGCATGGGATTCGTGGGCATCGCCCGCGACGAGCAGACGCATCAGCCCGTGCCCTACATGGAGTCCCTGCCCGAGGACCTGGCCGGCCATCCGGTGTTCGTGCTCGATCCCATGCTGGCGACCGGGGGTTCGATGGTGCACACCATCGAGCTGCTCGTGGCCCGCGGAGCGGACGATGTCACCGCCATCTGTGTGGTCGCTGCACCGGAAGGTATTGCTGCCCTGGAGAACTCGGGCCTGCCGGTTCGGCTGATCACCGCGGCGGTCGACGACGGCCTCAACGACGACGCCTACATCGTGCCGGGCCTCGGCGATGCCGGCGATCGTCAGTTCGGTCCCCGGTAGGTCGGCAGCGATCGGGCGAAATCGGCCAGCTGCTCGAGCAGGTCGGTGGCCACCCGTCGGGCCCGCGGCAGGTCGCCGCGATCGGCGACGGGAACCACCACCTCGAGGTAGGCCTTGAGCTTCGGTTCGGTACCCGACGGGCGGACCACGATGCGTGCACCCTCGGTGGTCATCTCCAGGGCGTCGGTGCGCATCGCTTCGCGGGTGAGCAGATGGTCGGTGACCGAGACCGCACGTCCCGCGAGGGTCGGCGGCGGCGCCGCCCGTAACCTCGCCATCATGTCCGCGATCTCGGGGACGGACTCCACCCGCAGTGACACCTGGGTGCCCAGGTGTAGGCCGAACTCGACGGCCAGATCGTCGAGAACGTCTGCGGGCGTGCGGGTCTCGGCCGCCAGTGCGGCCGCGAGATCGGCGAGCACGATCGCGGCGGAGATCCCGTCCTTGTCCCGCACGGCCGTCGGGTCCACACAGTGGCCGATGGCCTCCTCGTAGGCGTACACCAACCCCTCGCCCGCGCGTGCCAGCCACTTGAAGCCGGTGAGTGTGCGCGCGTAGCGGGCCCCGCGGGCAGCTGCCAGTGATCCGAGCAGCGTCGAGGACACCAGCGTCGTGGCGACCAGCGGATCGGGCGAGTCTGTGGTGGCCAGGACGTACTGCGCGATCAGGGCGCCGGTCTGGTCGCCGGTGAGCATCGCCCACTCGCCGTCGCGGCGAATGCCGACCGCGCACCGGTCGGCGTCGGGGTCCAATGCGATCGCGAGGTCCGCGTCCGCGCGTTCGGCCGCGGCGATCAGCAGGTCCGTCGCGCCCGGCTCCTCAGGGTTGGGGAACGGCACCGTCGGGAATCGGGGATCGGGGTCGAACTGCTCGGCCACCGTGACCACGTCGGTGAACCCGGCCCGGCGCAGCGCGTCGACGGCGAGCGCCCCGCCCACCCCGTGCATCGCGGTCAGCGCGATCCGCGTCGAGCGCGCCGCCGCGGGGGTGCGCGGCAGGCTCGCCACCCGGTCGAGGTAGGCCTCGACCAGCGCGTCGTCGGTCGGTGCGACCGGTGATCGGGGGACGGCCGCCGCCGGCCCGACGCGGGCGATCAGGGCTTCGATCTCACGGTCCGCGGGGGAGATCAGCTGCGTGCCGCCGGCCAGGTAGAGCTTGTACCCGTTGTCGGCGGCCGGGTTGTGGGACGCGGTGATCTGCACGCCCGCCGCGGCGGCGCGCGCTCGCACGGCGAACGCGACGATCGGGGTCGGCAGCGGTCGGGGGAGCAGGAATACGTCGAAACCCGCCGCCGCCAACACCTCCGCGGCCGCGCGCGCGAACTCCTCGGAGCCGGTTCGGCCATCTCGGCCCACCACCACCGTCGACCCCCCGAGACATGCGCGGGTCAGGTAGGTCGCCAGGGCAGCGGTGGTGCGGATCACCACGGCCACGTTCATCCCGGACGGTCCCGCCCGCACCGGGCCGCGGAGCCCGGCGGTGCCGAAGGTCAACGGCTCGCGCATGCGACTCGCCGCCTCGGCGGCGGGCAGTGCGGCCAGCTCGGCGCGGGTCGCCGGATCGGGATCCCCCGCGATCCAGTCCGCCACGGACTGCTCGACCGAGGCAGCGTCGAGTCTGGTCACAGCAGCGGAACCACCCGGCGCAGGAGGGTGCCCATGCGCTCGGCGGACGCGGCACCCGCGGCGATCACCTCGTCGGCGTCGAGGTGCGCACCGGTCATGCCCGCCGCAAGATTGGTCACCAGCGAGATGCCGAGCACCCGCGCGCCCGCGGCGCGCGCGGCGATGGTCTCGTGCACGGTGGACATTCCGACCAGGTCGGCGCCCAGCGTGCGCAGCATGCGAATTTCGGCGGGTGTCTCGTAGTGCGGTCCCGGAAGGCCCGCGTAGACGCCGTCGGTGAGCGAGGGGTCGATGCTGCGCGCCGCCGCCCGCAGGTCCGCCGAGTACGCGTCGACGAGATCGACGAACTGAGCGCCCACCAGTGGTGACCGTGCGGTGAGGTTGAGGTGGTCGCTGATCAGCACGGGGTCACCGACGCTCATGCCCTCTCTGATGCCGCCGGCGGCGTTGGTGAGCACCACCGTGCGCGCTCCCGCCGCGCACGCGGTTCGGACCGGGTGGACCACGCGCGAGAGGTCGTGGCCCTCGTAGGCGTGGATGCGTCCGAGCAGAATCAGCACCGGCACGCCCTCGACGGTCACCGACCACATCGAGTTGGCGTGGCCGAGAGCGGACGGGACGGCGAAGCCGGGCAGCGAGGCCATGGGAACCACGTGATCGGGGGTTCCGAACTGCTCGGCGGCGCGCTGCCACCCGGAGCCCAGCACCACGGCGACGGGATGCTCGGGCACCCCCGTGGCGTCGGCGAGTGCGGCGGCGGCTTCGGCTGCCGTGGACGTGGGATCGGTGATGGTCACGGCCTCCGAGCGTAGTGAAGCGAGATCGTTGCCGCCGAGTATCATCGCGTCAATGTCCGCACTCGAACGCCACGGAGACCACTTCGTGCTCCCACCCGGCGGACGATGATCCCGGATCCGCGTGTCACCGCTGCCGTGCAGGCCGCCGGGCCCGACCTCACAGACCTCTCGCACGCCATCCACGCGCGTCCGGAACTGGCGTTCGAGGAGCGCTTCGCCGCGGGTGCCACCGCGGACATGCTGGCCGCCAGTGGGTTCGAGGTCACGCGCGGTATCGCCGATCTCCCGACCGCCTTCGCGGCCCGGTACGGATCCGGTGAGCTCACCGTGGCGGTGTTCGCGGAATACGACGCCCTGCCCGAGATCGGCCACGCGTGCGGGCACAACATCATCGCCGCGTCGGCCGTCGGGGCCGGGCTGGCGCTCGCGCCGCTCGCGGACGAACTCGGCATCACGGTGGCGGTGTTCGGGACCCCGGCCGAGGAGGCCGGCGGTGGCAAGGTGCTCATGCTCGAGCGGGGGATCTTCGACGGTGTCGCCGCCGCCGTGATGGTGCATCCCGGCCCGTTCGACCTGGCCGGGCCGCGCTCGTTGGCCCTGTCCGACATCGCCGTGCGGTACACCGGACGAGAAGCCCATGCCTCCGCGGCTCCGGAGTGGGGTGTCAACGCCGCCGACGCCGCGACCATCGCGCAGGTCGCGGTCGGGTTGGGCCGCCAGCACATGCGACCCGATCAGCAGGTGCACGGCATCGTCGGCACCGGAGGGGCGGCGCCGAACATCGTGCCGGGCTTCGCCGAGATGTTCTACTACCTGCGCGCGAGCAGCGCCGAGTCGCTCGAGGACCTCACCCGTCGAGTCGGTGCCTGCTTCGAGGCGGGTGCGGTGGCCACCGGCTGCTCACACGAGATCGCCACCGTCTCGCCCACCTATCTGGAGTTGACTCCCGATCCGTGGCTGGTGCAGGCGTATCGCGAGGTCGCCACATCATTGGGCCGCGACCTCCCCACCGCCGGGGAGGAGGCGTTGCGTCCACTGGGAAGCACCGACATGGGCAACGTCAGTGCGGTGCTCCCCTCGATCCACCCGGTGATCGGTCTCGATTCCGGTGGTGCCGTCACTCACCAGCCGGCGTTCGCGGCGGCCTGCGTCACCGCCTCCGCCGACCGTGCGGTGCTCGACGGGGCGATCGCGCTGGCGACGGTGGTGCGGGCGGCGGCCGCCGATCCGGACCAGCGCGCGCGGCTGCTCGGGGGCCTCGATCGGCGCGCATCACAGACGACAGGTCGTCGATGAACCCGGCGGACGGGTGGCTCGCAGCCCACGGGGACGAGCTCATCGCGTGGCGTCGGCACATTCACGCACACCCCGAGCTGTCCCGGCACGAGTTCGCCACCACCGCGTTCGTGGCCGAGCGCCTCACCGCGGCGGGTCTGCACCCACGTGTGATGCCGTCCGGCACCGGCGTCGTGTGCGATGTCGGTCCGGCAGGTCCGCGGATCGCGTTGCGGGCCGACATGGATGCGCTGCCCCTCGGTGAGATCACCGGTGCCGAGTACTCCTCGACCGTGCCGGGGGTCTCGCACGCGTGCGGGCACGACGCGCACACTGCGATCCTGCTCGCGACCGGGCTGGTGCTCGCGGGACTGGACGCCCTGCCCGTCGGGGTTCGCCTGATCTTCCAGCCGGCCGAGGAGGTCATGCCCGGGGGTGCGCGCGACATGGTGGCCCTCGGAGCGCTCGAGACCGTGAGTTCGATCTTCGCCCTGCACTGCGACCCCCGCCTCGAGGTAGGTCGTGTCGGTGTCCGGGTGGGGGCGATCACCTCCGCCGCGGACACCGTCGAACTGCGGTTCGCCTCGCCGGGCGGGCACACCTCGCGGCCACACCTGACCTCGGACCTGGTGCACGCCGTCGGCACGGTGATCACCGGGCTACCCGGGATGCTCTCGCGGCGAGTCGACCCACGGACCAGCACCGTGATGGTGTGGGGTGCGGTGGTGGCCGGGCAGGCCCCCAATGCGATTCCGCAGAAGGGGATGCTGACCGGCACCGTCCGCACCGGCGACCACGACACCTGGGCGCTGCTCGAACCGCTCGTGCACGAGATCGTGCCCGCGCTCGTCGCGCCCACCGGAGTGAGCGTGGAGGTGGACTATCGCCGCGGGGTGCCGCCGGTGGTCAACGACGAGAAGGCAACTCGCAGAATCGAATCGGCAGTCCGAGCGATGGATCCCGAGGCTCTGGCCGCCACTGCGCAGTCCGGTGGGGGCGAGGACTTCTCCTGGTATCTCGAGCAGGTGCCCGGCGCAATGGCGCGTCTGGGCGTGTGGTCGGGCATCGGACCTCGGCTCGATATCCATGCGCCCACGTTCGACCTCGACGAGCGAGCGCTCGCCGTCGGCGTGCGGACGATGGTCGGTATCGCGCTGGGGTTGTGAGCGGACCGATCAGCTCGCCGGGCCGGGCCCGACGTTGAGGCTGTTGCGAGTGCGCAGGTCGCGCACGTAGTCCGCGGGTGCCCCGGCGATCTCCGCCGCCTCGGCCATCACGCCGAGGTATCGGGCCGAGGGCAGTCCGCCCTCGTAGGCATCGAGTACGTACAGCCAGGCCAGAACCCCACCGTCGTCGGTGTCGACGCGCAGACGAATCTTGCGGTGGATGCCCAGCTCCGAGCCTTCCCACCGATCCAGGCTCGCCTCGTCCTCGGGTGGGACGTCGTAGAGCACCACGAACACCTTCGACGCGGGATCCTCGACCACGGTGGCCAGTGCGCCCTCCCAGCCGATATCGCCCCCGCCGAAGGTCAGACGCCACCCGTGCAGCCACCCGGTACCTGCCACCGGGGAGTGGGGGCACCGGGTCAGCATCTGCTCGGGATGCATGTTCGAACCGTAGGCGGCATAGATCGGCACGGCGCTGAGCCTAAACCGTGTTCGGCCGTTCGGTCACGCCGAGGACCGTCCGCCGGAGTGCGGGAGGGGCGGTGGGTGCAATAGCGTGGGAGCGGTGACGTCGGCCGTCGGCGCAGACGTCCGCCTTCGGCGCCGTCGTCCGCTCTCGGCGCGCCCCTGAGTTCGCAAACACGGAGGTTCCATGACCCGGATCGTGATCATCGGCGGTGGACCGGCAGGTTACGAGGCCGCCCTCGTCGCCGCGCAGCACGGCGGCGCCGTGACGGTGATCGACAGCGACGGAGTCGGCGGTGCCTGCGTGCTGTGGGACTGTGTGCCGTCGAAGACCTTCATCGCCTCCACCGGCGTGCGCACCGACATGCGCCGAGCCGCGGACCTGGGCATCAACCTCGACAGCGACGACGGTCGGGTGGACCTTCCGCAGATTCACGCGCGCGTCAAAGCTCTCGCCCAGGCGCAGTCGTCGGATATTCGAGCGCGCCTGCAGACGGTGGGGGTGAGCGTGCTGTCCGGACGGGCCGAGCTCGTCGACACCCAGCCAGGGCTCGCCGCCCACAAGGTTGCGGCCACTCTCGCCGACGGGCAGGTACGAGAGTTCGACGCCGAGGTGGTGCTGATCGCCACCGGCGCGAGCCCGCGGGTGGTGCCCGGTGCCGAGCCCGACGGTGAGCGGGTGTTGACCTGGCGTCAGCTCTACGACCTCGATGCGTTGCCCACCCACCTGGTTGTCGTGGGCTCCGGTGTGACGGGTGCCGAGTTCGTCTCCGCCTACACCGAGATGGGCGTCAAGGTCACCGTGGTCTCGAGCCGGGACCGCGTTCTGCCCGGTGAGGACGCCGACGCCGCGTTGGTGCTCGAGGACGTCCTCGCCGAGCGCGGGGTGACGCTGATCAAGCACGCGCGCGCGGACAAGGTGCAGCGCACCGACGACGGGGTGGTGGTGCTGCTCTCCGACGGTCGAGAGGTGATCGGCAGTCACGCACTCATGACGGTGGGGTCGGTGCCCAACACGTCGGGCCTGGGACTCGAGACCGTGGGCATCGAACTCGACAGCGGCGGCTACCTGCGCGTCGACCGGGTCTCACGCACACCGGTGCAGGGCATCTACGCCGCGGGCGACTGCACGGGGCTACTGCCGCTGGCCTCGGTGGCGGCGATGCAGGGGCGTATCGCGATGTATCACGCGCTCGGTGAGGGTGTGAGTCCGATCAAGCTCAAGACGGTGGCGTCGGCGGTGTTCACGCGACCCGAGATCGCCACCGTCGGGGTGAGCCAGGCGGCGATCGACGACGGCCAGATTCCGGCGCGCACCGTCATGTTGCCGTTGGCCACCAACCCGCGCGCCAAGATGTCCGGTCTGCGGCGTGGTTTCGTCAAGGTGTTCTGTCGCCCCGCCACCGGTGTGGTGATCGGCGGTGTGGTGGTCGCGCCGACCGCGTCGGAGCTGATCCTGCCCATCGCCATCGCAGTGCAGAACAACTTGACGGTCAACGATCTCGCGGCCACATTCTCGGTGTACCCGTCGCTGAGCGGGTCGGTGACCGAGGCCGCCCGTCAGTTGATGCGGCACGACGACCTGGGCTGATATCGCGGTCCCGTAGCGTGGTCGGTGAGGAGGGCACAGATGTTGGGTAACAGATCGACGTCCACGTTTCTCGGACCGCAGCAGCGCGAGCGGGCCTGGCAGGAGTTCGGTGACGGCACCTTCGACGTGATCGTCATCGGTGGTGGCGTGGTGGGGGCCGGTGCCGCCCTCGACGCCGCCACGCGCGGACTACGAGTGGCCCTGGTGGAGGCTCGCGACTACGCGTCGGGCACGTCCAGTCGGTCCTCGAAGATGTTTCACGGTGGGTTGCGCTACCTCGAACAGCTGGAGTTCGGGTTGGTCAAGGAGGCGCTGCGCGAACGTGAGCTCTCACTGTCGACTCTGGCTCCGCACCTGGTCAAGCCGCTGAAGTTTCTCTTCCCGCTGACCCATCGCGTGTGGGAGCGGCCCTACATCGGTGCGGGCATCTTTCTCTACGACACCATGGGTGGCGCCAAATCCGTTCCGGGACAGAAACATCTGACCCGAGCAGGTGCTCTGCGCATGGCGCCGGGACTCAAGCGGTCGTCGATGATCGGCGGGATTCGCTACTACGACACGGTGGTGGACGATGCTCGCCACACGATGACCGTCGCGCGCACCGCAGCCCACTACGGCGCCGTGGTGCGCACGTCGACGCAGGTGGTGGGTCTGCTGCGCGAGGCCGATCGAGTCTCGGGTGTGCAGGTGCGTGATTCGGAGACCGGCGCCACCACCGAGATCCGCGGCCACGTGGTGGTCAACGCCACCGGGGTGTGGACCGACGAGATCCAGGCACTCTCGCGCCAGCGCGGCCGGTTCCGGGTACGCGCCTCCAAGGGTGTGCACATCGTGGTGCCGCGTGACCGCATCGTCAGCGAGGCGGCGATCATCCTGCGCACCGAGAAGTCGGTGCTGTTCGTCATCCCATGGGGCAGTCACTGGATCATCGGGACCACCGACACCGACTGGAACCTCGATCTGGCGCACCCGGCGGCTACCCGCGCGGACATCGATTACATTCTCGGCCACGTCAATTCGGTGCTCGTGACCCCGCTGACGCACGACGACATCGACGGCGTGTACGCCGGTCTGCGACCGCTGCTGGCCGGCGAGAGCGACGAGACCTCGAAGCTCTCGCGTGAGCACGCGGTGGCCCGTGTCGCCCCCGGCCTGGTGGCCATCGCCGGTGGCAAGTACACCACCTATCGGGTGATGGGTGAGGACGCGATAGATGTTGCGGCGGAGGATATCCCGGGTCGCGTGGCACCGTCGATCACCGAGAGGGTGCCCCTGGTGGGCGCCGACGGGTACTTCGCGCTGCTCAACCAGGCGGCGCACTACGGTCGCAAGTACGGGCTCCATCCGCATCGGGTGACGCAT
Source organism: Rhodococcus sp. AZ1 (assembly GCF_054979605.1). NCBI lineage: Bacteria > Bacillati > Actinomycetota > Actinomycetes > Mycobacteriales > Nocardiaceae > Rhodococcus > Rhodococcus sp. AZ1. The sequence continues at coordinate 252,874 of NZ_JBUEQF010000006.1, read as the reverse complement.
CTGCTCGACCGGTACGGCTCGCTCATCGACGAGGTGCTCTCCCTGGCGGCCGAGGATCCCGATCTGCTGAAGCCGATCACCGACGCACCGGCCTACCTGCGAGTGGAGGCGGTCTACGGCGTCGCCGCGGAGGGTGCACTGCATCTCGAGGACGTCCTGGCCCGCCGCACCCGCATCTCCATCGAGTACGCGCACCGCGGTGTGGCGTGCGCCGAGGAGGTGGCGCAGTTGATGGCCCCGGTGCTGGGGTGGTCGTCGGCCGACATCGACCGGGAGGTCTCCACCTACCGGGCCAGGGTGGAGGCGGAGGTGCAGTCACAGACTCAGCCCGACGACCGGTCCGCCGATGCCCTGCGCGCAGCGGCCCCCGAAGCGCGTCAGGAGATCCTCGAGCCGGTCACGGGGACGTAGCGCCGGTCTCGTGGGTCAGCGCTGGCAGCTCGGGCACCAGAAGATGTTGCGTTCGGTGGTCGCGGAGTCACCGAGGCTGCCGGCCATCACGACCGTGCCGCAGCGATGACAGGGTTTGCGCTCGCGGCCGTACACCCAGAACTGGCGTCCCGGTCGTAGGTCACCGGTGAACGAGCGTTGGTTGCGGTGCTTGTTCGCGTGGATGACCCGGTGCGCGACGTCGACCACCCCGTGCATGTCCCCGGCGGCGCCGACCGCGGTGGTGGGCCGCACCCCCCGCAGGTAGCACACCTCGTTGCGATAGACATTGCCTAGTCCGGCGAGGTTGCGTTGGTCGAGCAGGGCGAGCCCGATCGGCCGATCCGGCTGTGATGCCAAGTTCTGCGCCGCCCGCTCGGCGTCCCATGTTCTGCCGAGCAGGTCCGGTCCCAGGTAGCCGACGGCCTCCTCGTCGCTGTCGACGATGTCCAGTTCGCCGAGTTCGAAACCGATGGCCGAGCGCTCGCTGTTCTCGAGAACGATGCGCGCCTGGAAGGCGGGGCGACGCCACCGGGCGCCCGGCCGATACACGTGCCACGCCCCCTCCATCTTCAGGTGGGAGTGGATCACCTTGCCACCGGCACGGATCAGCAGGTGTTTGCCCACCGAATCCACCGAGTCCACGACAGCGCCGGAGAGGTCCACCGTGGCGTACCGCGGAACGCGCACGTCGCACGTGATCAATTCTCGTCCCACCAGCGCCTCGCGCAGCACGGTGCCGGAGCGCCAGACGGTGTCGCCCTCGGGCATGTCAGCTCCGTATCCGCAGTCCGCGCGGGGTGGCCGAGAAGCCCGCCTCCGTGAGGATCGGTGTGAGGGCGCTGGCGTGGATGTCATCACCGTCGGCGCGCTCGATCAGTAGGCGGTCCACCGCGCGGTCGGCCACCAGCGATGCCAGGGCCTGCGCCGCGCACATCACCCGATCGTGATCGGTGGTGAAGGTCAGCAGAGACTTGCCGCCGCGTTCGACGAACAGCACGATCTCGCCGTTCACCAGAACCACGAGGGCGCCGGCCTTGCGCCCGGGCCGGTGCCCGGACCCTGCGTCGGGTCCCTTCGGCCACGGCAGCGCCGCGCCGTACGGATTGGCGGGGTCGGTGGCGGCGAGGGCGACGGCCGTCAGGGTCTTCTCGTCGCGGAGTTTCTCGTCCTCGGCGCGGAGCCGATCCACCACGTCCGAGGTGGAGAACTGGGCGCCACCGAGCGAGTCGACGAAGTAGCCGCGTCGAGCGCGTCCGGAGTCCTCGAACGAGGTGAGCACCTTGTACACGCCGCCGAACCCGCCCGGTACACCCTCGTTCATCACCGCGCCGCGGGTGAGAACCCCGTATCGCTCGAGCAGGATGTCGGCGGTGGCATGCGCGCGCACCGTGGGGTCGGGTTCGAGCGGCGGCAGCGCGGCCCACCGTCCGGCCGCGGTGGGTGGCCCGGTGCGGGTGGGCAGGGCGGGCCGGTCGAATCTCCGGTACGACCGACTGCGCGGGGTGCGGCGTACGGGCCGATGGGCGGGGGCGGCGCGGGTCGTGCCGTGCAGGAGAGCGCGCAGCGGGGCGAAGGTGTCGTTGGTGAGATACCCGGCCCACACCAGATCCCACACCGCCGCGATGGTGGCGGTGTCGTCGAGGGCACCGACGGTGTCGCTGAGTTGGCGGAAGAAGTACGCACCGCCGCCGCCCAGCGCGTCGAGAACACGCTGCTGAGTCTCGGTGAGTTCGATGTCGGTGGGGGCGGCGAGCGTCACCGCAGCGGCGTCGGCGGTGTGCAGGCACACCCAGCCGTCCTTGGTGGAGATCGACCCGTGCCCGGACCAGAGCACCTCCCCGGCGGCGGTGAGCTCGTCGAGCATCGCGGGGGAGTAGTCACGCACCCGCGAGGGCAGGATCAGCGACTCCCACGCAGACGCCGGAACGGGTACGCCCGCAAGCTGTTCCACCACGGCGGCCACGCCGTCGACCCCGCGCAGCGTCCCGCCCACGTGCTGCCAGCGGGGTAGGAAAGCGCCCAGGGTTGCCGTCGCGACCGGCTCCACATCGGCGCGTGCAGCCGCCAGGGAGCGCCGACGCAGTCGCCGCAGCACTTCGCTGTCGCACCACTCACTGCCGGTGCCGCCGGGACGGAACTCACCCTCGACCACTCGCTTGTCGACGGCGAGGCGCGAGAGCACCTCGGTCACCACGGCGGTTCCCACGCCGAAGCGCTCGGCCGGTTCTGGCGCCGTGAACGGTCCGTGGGTGCGCGCGTACCGCGCCACCAGATCGCCCAGGGGATCGGGAACCGGCTCGATGAACGCCGCGGGTGTCCCGATCGGCAGCGGCACACCGAGGGCGTCGCGCAGTCGACTGGCATCCTCGATGGCCACCCACCACTGTCGGCCGCCGAAGCTCACCCGCAAGGCCCGACGCGCCTCGACCAGCTTCTGGGCCCACGACCGGCAGTCGCCGTCGGGAATCGTTCGGGCAGCGAGCTCGTCGTCGGTGAGCGGTCCCAACAGCCGCAGCAGATCGGCCACGCCCTCGACGTCACGGGCGCGGCGCGAGTCGGTCAGTCGCTGGAGTTCACGCTCGGTGTCGCGCACCACGTCGGCATCGAGCAGTTCCCGCAGCTCCACGCGCCCGAGCAGTTCGGCCAGCAGCGACGCATCCAGCGACAGGGCCGCGGCGCGACGCTCGGCCAGCGGCGAGTCGCCCTCGTACATGAACTGGCCGACGTAGGAGAACAGCAAGGACGACGCGAACGGCGACGGCGAGGCGGTCTCGACGTCGATCACCCGTATCTGTCGGCGGGCGATGCGCCGGCACAGGTCCTCGAGGGCCGGCAGGTCGTACACGTCCTGCAGGCACTCGCGCACCGTCTCGAGCAGGATCGGGAAGGTGGGGAACTTACGCGCCACGTCGAGCAACTGTGCCGAGCGCTGGCGCTGCTGCCACAGGGGGGCGCGTTTGCCGGGGTTCCGCCGCGGCAACAGCAGTGCCCGGGCCGCGCACTCGCGGAAGCGGGACGCGAACAGCGCCGAGCCACCCACCTCCTCGGTGACCACGGCGCCGATCTCGTCGGCGTCGAAGACGAACAGCTCGGCGCCGGGCGGGGCGTCGTCGGTGTCGGGCAGGCGCACGATGATGCCGTCGTCGGAGGCGGTGGGGGAGGAGTCGACGCCGAATCGCTCGATCAGGCGGGCGCCGATGGCCAGCGCCCACGGGGCGTGCACCCCGCGCCCGTACGGTGAGTGCAGCACCAGGCGCCAGTCGCCGAGTTCGTCGCGGAATCGTTCGACCACCAGCGTGCGATCGGTGGGGAGGTTGCCGGTGGCCGCGCGCTGATCATCGAGCAGCGCAACGAGATTGGTGCGTGCGTTGTCGTCGAGGCCGGCCTCGGTCATCGCGGCGGCGAGGGTGTCGGCATCGGCGGACTCGCGCAGGAACGCCCCCAACGCCTCGCCCAGCTCCGCCGGCCTGCCCAGCCCGTCGCCGTGCCAGTACGGGAGCTTGCCGGGCTGGCCGAAAGCCGGGCTCACCATCACCCGGTCGTGGGTGATCTCCTCGATGCGCCAGCTGGTGGCGCCCAGGGCGAACACATCGCCCACGCGCGACTCGTACACCATCTCTTCGTCGAGTTCACCGACACGCGTGGACTTCTCGCCCACCATGAACACGGTGAACAGTCCGCGATCGGGGATCGCCCCACCGGAGGTGACGGCCAGGCGCTGCGCACCGGGACGACCGGTGAGAGTGCCGGCATCGCGATCCCACACCAATCGTGGACGGAGCTCTGCGAACTCGTCGGACGGGTACCGTCCGGCCAGCAGGTCCAGCGTGGACTCGTACGCCGAGCGTGGGAGGGTCGCGAAATTGCCCGTGCGCCTCACGCTGTCGAACCACTCCTCGACGTCGATGGGTTCGAGCGCACACGCCGCCACGGTCTGCTGCGCGAGGATGTCGAGAGGGTTGGTGGTCACGTGCAGGGCCTCGATGTGACCGCTGGTCATGCGGTGAACGGTGACCGCGCAGTGGATCAGGTCCGTGCGGTGCTTGGGGAAGAGCACCCCACGCGAGATCTCGCCCACCTGATGGCCGGCGCGGCCCACTCGCTGCAGACCGCTGGCCACCGAGGGTGGCGCTTCCACCTGCACCACCAGATCCACTGCGCCCATGTCGATCCCGAGCTCGAGGCTGCTGGTGGCGACCACGCAGCGGAGTCGACCGGACTTCAGGTCGTCCTCGATCAGGGCGCGCTGGTCCTTGCTGACGCTGCCGTGGTGGGCGCGGGCGAGCAGCTCCGGGTTCTCGGTGGACTCGGGCGAGGCGTCGGCGGCGGTGCGCTCGGCGTACACCTCGTTCAGGCGTGCGGTGAGGCGCTCGGACAGGCGTCGGGAGTTGGCGAACACGATCGATGAGCGGTGATCGAGGATCAGATCCACGATCTGCTCCTCCACGTGCGGCCAGATCGAGCCCTGCGACGGAGCGAACGAGGTGTCGCCCTCGCCGGTGTCGGCGGTGCCGAGGTCTGTCATGTCCGCCACCGGCACACGCACCGACAGGTCGAAGGTCTTTCTCGACGCAGGTGAGACGATGCGGATCGGTGCGGACCCTGCCAGGAATCGGCCCACCTCCTCGTGTGGTCGCACCGTGGCCGAGAGCCCGATCCGCTGCGCCGGACGTGCGAGCCCGCGGTCGAGGCGCTCGAGCGACAGTGCCAGGTGCGCACCGCGTTTGGTGCCGGCCACGGCGTGCACCTCGTCGACGATGACGGTGTCCACCTGTGCGAGCGACTCCCGCGCAGCGGAGGTGAGCATCAGGAACAGCGACTCCGGGGTGGTGATGAGGATGTCGGGAGGCGTCGCGACCAGGGCGCGCCGCGCCGCGGGTGTGGTGTCACCCGAGCGCACGCCGACGGTGATGTCCGGGGCGGGGTGTCCGTGCCGCACCGCGGTCGCGGTGATGCCCACCAGCGGGGCGCGCAGGTTCCGTTCCACATCCACCGCGAGGGCCTTGAGCGGCGAGACGTAGAGCACGCGGGTGCCGCGCGCGCCGTCGGCGGCGTCGTCGTCTGTCGGGGCCGGGGAGGTGCGGGAGGCGAGGCGGTCGAGAGCCCACAGGAACGCGGAGAGGGTCTTGCCCGAACCGGTGGGAGCCACGACCAGGGTGTGAGCGCCGCTCGAGATGGCGTCCCACGCGCCCAGCTGGGCGGGGGTGGGGGCGGTGAAGGCACCGTCGAACCATTCTCGGGTGAACGGGGAGAAGCGGCTCAGTACCGCGTCGGGTTGCAGTGTGGACACACGATCAGCTCAGCGTTCGTCGAGAATCTGATCGCCGCGGTTGCGGAAGAACCGGAAACCGGGGATGCCGATCACCGCGCGCCGGACGTCCTTGGTGACGTTGAGCAGCTGGTGCAGCTCCGGGGCCACCGAATCGAGTTGGGCGAGGATCGGGACGAGGGCGTCCATGCGTTGGAGCAGCTCGGGCAGGTAGTCGACCATCTTGACGGCCGCGAGCAGTTCCTCGTTGGAGATGTTGTCCACGAAGTCCTTGCCCAGGGGGATCGCCTTCTCGGCGATCGGTTCGATGTCGCCGATGAGCACGGTTGCCCGTCCAGCCGTCGACTCCACCTGCAGAACCACCGCACCGGCATCCTCGGTGACCTCCGCCACCCGCGCCAGCAGGGTCTCGACAGCGGTGATCAGGTCTTCGATCTGTGCGAACATTGCCTCGACACGGGTGGGCAGCGACGCCACCAGGGTCACCGAGTCCACGGCGAAGTTCACCACCCCCCGCGCGACGGCGACCAGATCGGACGGTGTGGGGATCGCCAGGATCGACCGCGCTCGCACCGGCGCCGGCGGGCGGGCGGGTCTGCGATCGAGAGTGTGGGCCGGGATCGGCCGGGAAGGAATGGGCTCGGACACCCTCCGGTGGCCGTCTGCCGCACGCGTCGCAGCGTCGCCGATGAGCGTGTCCGCTGCGGCGTCGCCGATGAGCGTGTCCGCTGCGGCGTCGCCGATGAGCGTGTCCGCTGCGGCGTCGCCGATGAGCGTGTCCGCTCCGATGGTCTCCATGGTGACCTCCGTTCTACCACCCGTAACCTCGGTTCATGAGCCCAAGAGGAGACTTCGTTGACGACGATGCGTGAGCGAGCGGAGGCCCTCGTCCGATCTGCCCTGGTGGACAAGGTCGATCGCGATCACAGCGAAACCGATCGGGCATTCTGGCGTCGGCGCATCATCGTGGCGGTCGTGCTGGCCCTGGGCGCGACCCTGTTGGGATTCTCGCTGTCCACCGATCCGGGCGACTCGCGCTTCTACGTACTGACCATCGCCCTTGCGCTGGTGTGGACCGTCGGTGGACTCGTCTCGGGCCCCCTGCATCTGGGCAGGATCAACTTTCGCGGCCACCTGCGCAGGCCCATCGTCACTCCCATCGTGGTCGGGCTGAGCGTCGGATCGGTTTTCGTTGCGGGAGCGTTGGTGGTTCGGCTGATCCCGCCGTTACGCGACTTCGTCGAGAACGTGCTGGTGCACGCGCGATTCGGGCCATTGTGGCTGATCGTGTTCATCACCCTGATCAACGGTGTTGCCGAGGAGGTGTTCTTCCGCGGTGCACTGTTCGCTGCGATCGGGCGGCGCAGACCGGTGTTGATCTCGACGATCGTGTACGTGATCGCCACACTCGCCTCGGGCAACCCGATGCTGGCGTTCGCCGCGGCCTTCCTCGGCGCCGTCCTCGGACTCGAGCGCCGCGCGTCCGGCGGGATCCTGGCGCCGATCCTCACCCACGTGACGTGGTCGTCGATCATGGTTCTCGCCCTGCCACCGCTGTTCGTCTGACGGCGCACCGTCACGGCAGCCGCTAAGGTTTCCCCGTGCCCGATCCCCTCGATCCGATCGATCGCGTGCTGGTCGACGAGCTCGTCGCCGACGGGCGCGCCACCCTCGCCGCCCTGGCGGACAAGGCCGGATTGTCGGTCTCGGCCGTGCAGTCGCGGGTTCGCCGACTCGAGACCAAGGGCGTCATCACCGGGTACCGGGCCCGCGTCGATCCCGAGGTGCTGGGACGTCCGCTCTCGGCGTTCGTCGCAATCACCCCGCTGGACCCGGCGGCGCCGGACGACGCCCCCGAGCGACTGCGGCACATCCCCGAGATCGAGGCGTGCCACTCGGTGGCGGGCGACGAGAGCTATGTGCTGATGGTGCGGGTCACCGGTCCGCGTGACCTCGAGCGACTGCTGCACCTGATCCGAAGCACGGCGAACGTCAACACTCGCAGCACGATCGTGCTGCAGACCTTCTACGATCGTTGACCGGCGCCGAGTGCTGAGCTGTCAGGCCTGCGGGGCGAGCTGATCGGCGAGGTCGCCGATGTCGGACGCGACGATGTCCCAGTCAGACGTCGGTTCCGACGGATCGGTGTCCGGTGAGCCACCCTCGCCGTACTCGAGGGGCCTCGAGACGAAGGCCGTGGCCAACCCGCTCGCCCGCGCAGCCGCGAGATCGGAGTTGTGGCACGCCACCATCAGGCACTGTGCCGGCTCGAGGCCGAGGACGTCGGCGGTACGCAGATACGACTCCGCGGACGGCTTGTAGGCCCTGGCAACCTCGGCACCGAGGATAGTGTCCCAGGGCAGTGACGCTCCCCGGGCCATGTCCAGCAACAGGGAGATGTTCCCGTTCGAGAGTGGAGCGACGATCATCGACGTGCGTATACGAGCGATCCCGGCGACCGAGTCGGGCCAGGGCGGCAATCGGTGCCAGGCGAGGTTCAGCTCGTCGATCGCCGCGTCGGTCGCGTCCACGCCGTCCTCGGCGAGCAGAGCTGTCAGCGATTCCCGGTGCAGGACGTCGAGTCGTGTGAACGGCCGGGCACCGGTCCGTACGGGCTCCATCGAGGGCTGGTACCGCGCCCGCCAGCGATCGGCGAAGGCTCCGCCGTCGACGCCGGGACGGCCATGGCGGGCGAACCAGGCAGCTGCCTGGTCGGCGATGCCGCCTCGCCAGTCCACGACCGTTCCGAAGACGTCGAACAGTGCGGCCCGGTAGGGCCGCGGTGCGCTCGCGGGGCCCACGGTGCTACTTGATCTCGGCGAGCACCGTGCCCTGGGTGATGGCGGCTCCCGCCTCGACGGCCAGGCCGGTGACCACGCCGGCCTTGTGGGCGTTGACCGGGTTCTCCATCTTCATGGCCTCGAGCACGGCGATGAGGTCGCCCTCGGCAACCTCCTGGCCCTCGGTCACGGCCACCTTCACCACCGTGCCCTGCATGGGTGCGGTGACCGAGTCGCCGGAGGCGCCCGAGCCCGCACCCGCGCCCCGCTTGCGCGGCTTGGGCTTACGACGGATCACACCGTCGGCGGCGCCGCCGCCGCCCGAGGACAGGGAGAACGAGCCCGGCAGAGACACCTCGACCCGCCGTCCGCCGACCTCCACGACGACCGACTGGCGCGGCGCCACATCGTCGTCATCGATGGTCCCGGGTGCGGTGAAGGGCTCGACGGTGTTGTTCCACTCGGTCTCGATCCAGCGCGTGTGCACCTGGAACGACGAGCCGTCGCCGATGAACGCGGGGTCGGAGACCACGGCGCGGTGGAACGGGATCACCGTTGCAAGGCCCTGCACGTCGAACTCGGCGAGAGCCCGCCGCGAGCGGGCGAGAGCCTCCTCGCGGGTTGCGCCGGTGACGATGAGCTTGGCGAGCATGGAGTCGAACTGGCCGCCGATCACGCTGCCGCTCTCGACGCCGGAATCCACGCGCACGCCGGGTCCGCTGGGCGCGACGAAGGTGGTCACCGGACCGGGTGCGGGCAGGAAGCCGCGTCCGGCGTCCTCGCCGTTGATGCGGAACTCGAAGGAATGTCCGCGCGGTGCGGGGTCCTCGGTGATGGAGAGCGGTTCGCCGTTGGCGATGCGGAACTGCTGGAGCACCAGGTCGATACCCGAGGTCTCCTCGGTGACCGGATGCTCGACCTGCAGGCGGGTGTTGACCTCGAGGAACGAGACCAGGCCGTCCTGGCCCACGAGGTATTCGACAGTGCCGGCGCCGTAGTAGCCGGCCTCGCGGCAGATGGCCTTGGCGGAGGCGTGGATCTCGGCTCGCTGGGCCTCGGTGAGGAACGGTGCGGGCGCCTCCTCCACGAGCTTCTGGAACCGGCGCTGCAGGGAGCAGTCACGGGTGCCCGCGACCACCACGTTGCCGTGCTGATCGGCGATCACCTGAGCCTCGACGTGGCGTGGCTTGTCGAGGTACCGCTCGACGAAGCACTCGCCGCGACCGAACGCGGCCACGGCCTCACGGGTGGCGGAGTCGAAGAGCTCGGGGATCTCCTCGCGGGTGCGCGCGACCTTCATGCCGCGGCCACCACCGCCGAAGGCGGCCTTGATGGCGATGGGCAGACCGAACTCGTCGGCGAAGGCGAGGATCTCGTCCGCATCCTTGACCGGCTCGGCGGTGCCGGGCACTGCCGGCGCCTTGGCGCGGGTGGCGATATGGCGCGCGGTGACCTTGTCGCCGAGGTCGCGGATGGACTGCGGTGACGGGCCGATCCAGATCAACCCGGCGTCGATGACGGCCTGAGCGAAATCGGCGTTCTCGGAGAGGAAGCCGTACCCGGGGTGGATCGCATCGGCGTGCGAGCGCGCCGCGGCGCTCAGGATCTTGTCGAAGTCCAGGTACGACTCGGCCGAGGTGGTGCCGCCGAGCGCGAAGGCCTCGTCGGCGAGGCGCACATGCGGAGCGTCCGCATCCGGTTCGGCGTAGACCGCCACGCTCGTGTACCCGGCATCGGCTGCTGCTCGGATCACTCGGACTGCAATCTCACCGCGGTTCGCGACGAGGACCTTGGTGATCTGCGCGCTCGCATGACTGGGCAACGGAGCCTCCTGGTTCGTAGATCGTGACGTTCGTGCATCGACGGGTCGGCCGGATCGAGAGTCGGTGACCGCTGCGATGTCGGTGACCGGTCGAGCCCGTGCCGAGAAGTTCGAATGGGAGTGTAGGGCCCTCCCGACCCCTCGGCTGCACAGGGGCCGTCCTTACTGGCGAGTAGCCAAATACTGGCTCCGGCTCAGGAATGCAGGGCTCTCTTGACCCGCGAGAGCATGGCCGTCAGTCCGCGCAGTCGAAGCGGGCTCACAGTGGACTCGAGTCCGAGCGAATGGGCGAAATCGTCGGGAACGGCAAGAATTGTCGCCGCGCTCTGTCCGTCGAGGCCCTGATGCAGGATCGAGGCGAACCCGCGCGTGGTCGGAGCCTCGGCGGGGGCGCTGAAGAACAGCCGCACGGCGCCGGGATCGGTGCTGTCGACGGACAGGAACAATGGCGATTGGCATTCCGGGACGGGCTCCATGGCCGATTCCTCGAGATGCTCGGGCAACGGCGGCAACTCGCTCGCGAAGTCGAGCAGCATCGTGATCTTGTCCTGCCCGTCGACGGCGGCGAAATCGTCGACGATCTCCGCCAGCGCGGCGGGGAGCGGCGCACTCATCCGCCGAGCGCGCCCGGTGCGGACCCCGTGACGATGGGGGTGCGCACCGCGTTGCCCCACTCGGTCCAGGACCCGTCGTAGTTGCGCACCGTGGGGTACCCCAGGAGGTGGGTGAGGACGAACCACGTGTGGCTCGACCGCTCACCGATCCGGCAGTAGGCCACCACCGCCGAGTCGGGGTCGACGTCGGCGTACACCTCGCGCAACTCGTCGGCCGACTTGAAGCGGCCGTCCGGGGCGGCCGCCTTCGCCCACGGGATACTCACCGCGGACGGGATGTGCCCGCCGCGCAACGCGCCCTCGTCCGGGTAGTCCGGCATGTGGGTGCGCTCGCCCGTGTACTCGGCCGGTGAGCGCACATCGACCAGCGGACCGGTGCCGATGTGGGCGAGTACGTCGTCCTTGAACGCCCGGATCGACGAGTCGTCCCGGTCTATCACGGGGTAGTCGGTGCGCGGATACGCAGGCACGTCCAACGTGGTCTCCCGGCCCTCGGCGAGCCACGCATCGCGGCCCCCGTCCAACAGGCGCACGTCCTGATGGCCGAAGAGGGTGAACACCCACAGCGCGTAGGCGGCCCACCAGTTGCTCTTGTCGCCGTAGATCACGATGGTGTCGGTGCGGGCGATGCCCTTGCGCGACATCAGCTCTGCGAACGCTCGGCCATCGACATAGTCACGGGTGACCGGATCGTTGAGGTCGAGGTGCCAGTCCACCTTCACCGCGCCGGGGATGTGGCCCACGTCGTAGAGCAGGACGTCCTCGTCCGATTCCACCACGCGCAGACCCGGCGTTCCCAGGTGCGCGGAGAGCCACTGTGTCGAGACCAGGCGCTCGGGGTGAGCGTAACCGGCGAATGCGGGGTTGGGGTCCGTGGCAACCGTCATCGGAGCCTCCTCGGGTGAGTGCGGGGGTGATCTTGATCCTAGCCCGGCGGGGTGTCCGGCCCGCTCGGGTCGGCGGCCCAGAGCTCGGCCACGCTCACCCCGACCGCGCGGAGCAGGCCCCGCATCAGGGGCAGCCCGATGCCGATGACACTCGACGGGTCGCCGTCGATCCCGTCGACGAACCATCCGCCGAGCCCGTCGAGGGTGAACGCACCCGCCACCGCCAGCGGCTCACGCGAGCTCAGGTACGCCTCGAGGTCGGTCGGTGACGGCGTCCCGAACCGAACCACCGTCGACGACCGGTCCACGGCCCGGTCGATCACCGTCCCGTCGACCACGCGCAGCACTGCGTGGCCGGTAATCAGGGTCCCCGACTTTCCGGCCATGGCCATCCAGCGTCGACGCGCGATGTCCACGGTGGCCGGCTTGCCCACCAATTCGCCGCCGATCGAGAGCATGGAGTCGCACCCCACGATCACCACGTCCGGCCCGAAGTGTTCGCCGGTCGCTGCCACAGCCTGCGCCTTCGCCTCGGCGAGGGTGGTCACCACCTGCTCGTGGGGAGCGTCGGGACCCAGACGTGCGGTGATGGCGTCCTCGTCGACTCCGGATACACGCACGACGGGTTCGATCCCGGCCCCTCGCAGCACCGCCAGTCGAGCGGGCGATTGCGAGGCCAGGACCAGACGCGTCACCTCGTGGAGAAGGCGTACGGGGAGAACGGGGCGGTGGTGCGGTGCATGGTCACCGGTGCTCCCCAGTTCTCGGGTTCGGGCTTGTCGCCGACAGGATCGGCCGCCGACGCCGCGGCGGTGAGCACCACCGTGAGTGCCGCGAGCTCCTCGTCCGTGGGATGCCCGGCAACGATCTTGATCAGGGGCTGCGCGGTCTCGCTCATGCTGGACAACTTAGTGCACCGCCTCCCGTGAGGGCGCCCGGGTCGCGATCGAGGTGCTCGACGACGATCCGACGCGTCAGGGCGAGCACCGCGTCGATCGTCTCGTGGGCGGTGGCGGTGGCGGGGAACCTGCTGCGCAGGGCCAGGCCCGCCTCGGTTCGCGAGAGCCAGAACTGGGCGTCGTCGGCGCGGGTGACGTTGGAGATGTGGTGTGCGTCGAGCTCGGTGCGCGTCTCGTGGTTCCCCACCGCCCGGTAGTCGATGTACGACACCATGAAGATGTCGTCGCGGCGGCGAACCATCCCACCGGGGAGCGCATCGATCACGCACGTGATCGGCACCGTGCCCATGCCGATGGCCGATCGCACGGTCCACCCGGTATCGGCGATGGTGGACAGGAGGTCGCGACCGGGCGTCACGGTCACGGGGACGTTGGTGGTCAGCCAGCCCAACGACGTGACCCACTCGGGGCTCGTGCGGGTGTGGATCGGAATCACCAACGCGGTGGACGGGCCGCCCCCGAGGGTGCGCACGGCCGTTGCCATCGCAGCCAGGACGCCCGCGAACAGGCTCGCGCCGACATTGCGACACATTCTCTCGGCGTCCTCGGTCTCCCGCTCGTCGAACAACGTTCGCATGTCGACGGCCTGGTCGGCGGTGCTCCCCTCGGGTACGCCGAGATCGAGTGGGAACGACGGTGGGCCGTCTCCGTGTGCCCGCATGAAGTCGACCCATCGCTCGAGCTTCGACTCGTCGTGCGCGGCCACCTCGGTGCCCTCCTGCGCGCAGTAGTCGACGAAGTTCCCCGGCACGTGCTGCAGACGGTCCGAGGCGGGCTCACCACAGTGCAAGCGGTAGAGCGCGTGCAGATCGTCGACCACCACCGCCATCGAGTACGCGTCGACGTGGGCGTGGTCGAAACCGGCGATCACCGTCGTCGATGTCGGACGCACGATCGCCCCGAGCAGGTACGACGGGAACTGCAGCGGGCGACAGGTTGCATCGAGGGCCTCGCGAACCACGCGCCGGGTGTCCTCGACCCCCGTGGTGTGGATCGGCTCGCCCATTCGTACGTCCAGGCTCTCCGGGTCGTGCAGCCATCGGACGATCTCGGAGTCCGCCCGCTCGAAACCACTGCACAGCGTCGCGTGGCGAACGATGAGATCCCGGTAGGCGGCGGTCAGTGCCGCCGTGTCGAGTTCGCCGCGGATCTCGAAGGATGCCGCGAGCCACACCGTGGGCGCGTCGTCGGGGGCGCCCTGGATGTGGAATATCTGGTTCAGTGACGGCCCTGCCGAGGATCGGCGTGGTGTCGATCGGCCGATGTCCACCGCCCACTGCACGAAGGATCCCGGTGCCGGCGAGAACTCAGTGATCGTTGTGACCTGCACCGGTCAGCACTTTCTGTCGCGGTAGGTACTCGCCGTGGTCGGCGACCGTCCGGAGGATGGTTCGAAGGCGTTCGAAGAACGTGTCCATCGTTGCGGCGGCGGTGGGGTTGCCCGGGCTCTGGGCGCCCACATACAGACTGTCGGCGTCGCGGTTGACCCACAGCGACGCGTTCGACGTCGGCCCCTCACCGTGGGATTGGATCGCTGCGCGGTCGGTGGGTGAGCCCGCTCCGGGGAACCAGCGGAAGTCGATGTAGGACACCAGGTTCGGGCTGGCCACCACATCGAGTCCGGCCAACCCGGTGGTGAGCCACGAGGTGATGACCGCTTCGATGGGTGCCTCGGCGATCGAGCGGGTTCGGCGGTACGCGGCGCGGGCGCGGGGGAGAAGTTCGGTGAACGACGACACCCCGGCCACCTCGAACGCCACCGGGGCGAAGTTGCAGAACCACCCCTGCGACAACAGTGTCTCGCTCGTGCGGGTGCTGAGTACAGCGGCGCCGTAGTACCGGTCCTGCCCGGTGATCTCGTGTTCGGCCAGGGCGATCGCGGCGAAGATCCCGCTGGTGATCTTGCCTCCCGCGCCGATGCACACCTGCTCGAAGGCGTCGGCCTGATCGGCGGTCAGCAGGTCGATCACGTGAAGGGCTGCGGGCGGGGCACTTTCGCCCGGCACCAGCCCCAGGTCCAGTGGACTACGCGGAATGGTCGACCCGTTGTCCAGGAACACCCGGGTCCACTCGGCCACGGCGGGGGTGGTGGCGTCCATGGAGGCCGCCAGTGCCCGCTCGGCGGCCGCGTACTCGAAGAAGCCGGTGTTGTGTGCGGAGGTGTCGGTGGGCGGTCGACCCTCGACGGCGGCGTAGTACAGGTCGGCGAACTCCGACACGGCCAGCGGTTGTGACGATCCGTCGGAGAAGGCGTGATCGACTCCGTAGAAGAACGAGAAGCTGCCCGGGCGCTCGACGATCCCGATCACGAAACCCGGCCATTCGAACGGGGTGGCCTCGTCGGCGATCAGCCGTTTGGCCCAGTCCCGCACCGACGTCCCGTCGGCGAACACCGCCGATCCGTCGGCGGGAGCTGCGGCGTCGGCCGCGCCCACGTCGGTGAACTCGAACGACAGCGCCGATGCGGGAACCTCGTGTCGATCGATGTGGCCGTCCTCGGCGATGGCGAATCGAGTGCGCACCAACTCGTGTCGCGCCACGAACTGCTCGACCGTGGCCAGCAGAGCCGCCCGGTCGAGGGGAGTGTCGAACTCGGTGGCCGCCAACAGGTACCCGGTGTTGGGTGCACCGCTCGCGCGCCGTCGGTGCTGGGCACGAATGTGGTCCTCCTGCAGGAACGTACAGGTGGTGGCAATGGCAGGCGCACTCTCGGCTGCTGCGCGGCACTGCTCGGTGGGGACCACGCGAAGAACGTGACCGGGACCGATGTTCCACAGCGCGGTCTTGGTGATCCTCATGGCCGGCCGGCCGTGCTGTAGGCGAGCGCGGTCCGGTCTGCCGCGGGGGCATCGGCGAGCTGCTCGGTGAGAACGGACTTCAGGGTGCCCAGGAGACGGTGCACGCTCACCGTGGCGGCCTCGGTGCTCGGGAAGCGGGTGCTCACGCTCAAGCCCGCGCGGGTATAGGTGATCCAGAAGTACACCTCGTCGATGGAGTCGGTGGTGCTGCGCAGGGTTCGTGCTGCCCATCGATCCCAGTTCTCGGCTCCCGGGACGTGCCGCAGGTCGAGGAAGGACACCACGAAGGTAGGACTGTCGGCGATCTGGAGGTGATCGGCGACGCGGGAGAACGGCAGTTGGGCGACGGATCTGTTGACACGGATCGACTCCTTGGCGGTGTCCAGCGCCTCGGTGAAGGTGCCCACGCGCGAGAGGTCGATGCTCACCGGCACCACGCCGACGTACCAGCCCACCGAGTGCACGAAGCGGGCTTCGGTGCGAGTGTGCATCGGCATGACGACATCGAGTGTGCTGCAGGGCTTGCCGGATGAGGACGTCACGCGATCGGTGGCGATCGCCAACGCGGCCATCACGGCGCTCTGCATGCTGTGCCCCTCCGCTTTGCAGGCGGCCGCGACGGCGATGGACTCCGCGGGCGTCAGGATCGGGAAGGTCAGGCTGCTCTGACGCGGATGCGCCGCCCCGATCTGCTGGGTGGGCAGGGGGAAACGCGGGAAGGCGCCGTCGCGGAGGAACCGATCCCATGCGGCCACGCCCGGGTGGTCGGGGGTGATCGCCTCACCGGAGCGGCGGTCGATCTCCGAGTAGTCCAGGTGTGAGCCGACGTCGGGCAGGTCTGCGGCCACACCGTCGCGTTCGCTCAGGTAGAGCATGTGCAATTCGTTGATCGACAGGAGCATCGAGTAGCCGTCCATCACGGCGTGGTCGCCACCGAAGACGAGCAGGAAGCCATCGCGCTCGGGATCGTGCACCGTCACCAGGAGCAGGTGGGGCCACACGAACGGGGACAGCTGGTCGCCGAAGATTCGCGTGATGCGATCGTGCACGGCCCCGGACTGCAGGGGGACCCAGTTGGTGCTCATCGCGATGCCCACATGCTCCGGCGCGACGGTGCGTCGGATCAGGTCACCGCTGCCGTCCTCGGCCACGGTGACGGTGGTGCGCAGACTCTCGTGACGGGCGGTCCAGGCGGTCATCGCGCGGGCTGCGGCGTCGGCGTCGAACAGGCCCTCGATCCGAATTGCCGCGCCCAGCCAGGAGGCTCCGTTGCTCGCAACCGGTGCCTCGAGGCTGTGGCGCAGGTGGGCCTCGTGGGTGAAGGCGAGGGGCCGCTCGTCGATTCGGAACTTCTCGCGATCCGCGACGGGCGTCCACTGGGTGACGATGCCGGCGGGCAGCGGGTAGTCGGCGAGTTCTGTGCAGTCCATTCGGATGTCCGTTTCAGGTGGTGTGGCGGGCCCGACGCGCGGGCGACTACGGATGCTGTGTCGACGGGGCGGGCGTCACCGTTGGCACCCGGAGAAGAAGTTGCTGGGCCAAACAATAAGTCGAGAATTACTGCGTGAAACAACTGGAGAGCGTGTTGTCGATCACTAATTCTCAACTTCTGTTCTCGAGTTTCGTGAATGAATCTCGAATGTTTCACGGAGGTTTCTGACGGCAATTAGTTGAATCGAAAATGCAACGCGGATCACACCATCCACGCAGGCTTCTGTTTCGGCACAACGTCATTCGGGACCAGCGGCAGGTGCCCGGGGTTCACGACCGAGGTCACGCGTCGCAACGAGGGGAACCGTCGTAATTGCACCGTTCGAACGGGAAATTGGCGCGCAGAGACGACGGTCACTCGATAATTAGGGACCGTTCGTTTCGAACTGGATTCGGGAGGTCAGGGAAGAACGCGATCGGCTTCCTGGCGTGGACGCGCCAGTGCCCGCAGGCTGAACGACCCGCTGTCGCGGTCGTA
Source organism: Rhodococcus sp. AZ1 (assembly GCF_054979605.1). Lineage (NCBI taxonomy): Bacteria > Bacillati > Actinomycetota > Actinomycetes > Mycobacteriales > Nocardiaceae > Rhodococcus > Rhodococcus sp. AZ1. The sequence goes on along the minus strand of NZ_JBUEQF010000006.1, from coordinate 235,344 downwards.
GGCGCGGATCACCACGAGCCGGGCGGCGTGCAGCACGGTCACTCCCGGCACGTAGAGCAGCGCAGCGCCCGCGGCGAGAAGCCAGCGTCGATGCAGGATCAGCGTGCGTGGCAGACAGATCATGTACGACACGAACGACGGCAGGGACGACTCCATACGCCGTGCCGACACCCCGACGGTGATGGAGGCGAGGAACGCGTTGCGACCGCCGACCTCCTGGACGCACAGACCGGTATCGACGTCCTCGAACACATTGCGCCGCATGCTCACGCGCTCGCGCACCAGGGCCCATGTCTGTCGCCGCAGGATCATGTTGGAGCCGTACAGGACCGGGACGTCGCGCGGGGGAGCGATCGCGGCCGACGCGTCGGCGGTGGCGCGGGAGCGGTCACCGAACGGCGAGTACCTGTTCTTCAGTCGCTCCACGGCGTCGCCGTAGGGCAGATCGTAGGCCTCACCGCGTCCACACAGCGCGGCCCACCGATGCTCGGGATCGGCGGCGAAGAACTCGACGATCGACTCTGCCCAGTGCTCGGGGACCCGCGTGTCGGAGTCGATTCGAGCAATCAGCTCCCCTGTCGCGGTGTCGAGCCCGGTGTTGCGGGCGAACACCAGGCCCTGACGAACCTCGGTGATGGGCACGATCTCGGGGAACCGTGCGGCGTAGTCGGCGATCAGAGCAGCCGTGCCGTCGGTGGAGTTGTTGTCCACCACCACGATGTCGCGGATGAAGCGGAGTTGGCCGGTCAGCCGATCCAGGCATTCGGCCAGGCTGTCCTGTTCGTTGTACGCGGGCACCACAACGGACAGGATCTTCGTGGTCTCGACCGGGGAATCAGGGGGTGTCATCGTCTCGTCCTCGCGCTCTCGTGGCCGTCACTGTCGGTTCGTTCTGCTCGGCGACGACTCCACAACACGCTCGACGAGCGAGGCGGTGGCCGCGACAGCGTCGTCGGCCGAGACCAGCTTGTCCCGCAGAGCGTGCGCTGCGCGGGCGGTACGAACGTCGAGAGCCGAGCGCAGGGCGTCGGTGAGAGCGGCCTCGGTCAGCCGGGCCATGGGCAGTGCCGAACCTACTCCCAGAGCCGCGATCCGACGTCCCCACAGGGGTTGATCGGCCCCGAACGTGCACACCACCGACGCGATCCCGGCCCGCATCACTGCCGCGGTGGTGCCCGCTCCGCCGTGATGCACCGCCGCCGCGCAGCGAGGCAGCACGCCGGAATGGTCCACCGAGGCCACCACGTACACCGAGTCGTCCGCGTCGCGCACGGCGACGTTGCCGACAGCAGCGCCCACCAGCAGCACCCGCCGCCCGACGGCCGCGGCGGCGCCCACCACGGCGGAGGTCACCGCCTGCGGGTCGGTGAGGGCCATGCTGCCGAAACCCACGTAGAGCGGGGGGTCACCGGCACCGAGCCAGCTCTCGAGATCGCTGTCGACACCGGATTCGGCCAGCCGATCCCGCGTGTCCGCAGAAAGATCGAGGAACCCCACCAGCGGCCGTGATGGTCCCCATTCCGCGGCGAGTTCGCCGAAGATGGCCGGGTCGTAGACCTGGATCTCGGGAACCGCGCGGCGGCGCAGACGTGCCGCGGTGCTTCCGCGCGCGGGGGGCAGGCCCACCTCGGCGCGCAGGCTGTTCTCGGTGCGCCGCGTCCCCCACCACAGCACCCGATCGATCACCGCCCACGAGAGCGGGACGAGCAGTGCGGGCAGCTCCGAGCGGGACGAGCCGATCAGGGAGACGGCGCGATTGGCGCGGATCGGGCACATGTGAACCGGAATGTACGGAATTGTCAGAGCCTCGGCGACGTTGAGCGAGCGCTCCTGACCCACACTCGACCCCACGATGGCGTCGGCGTCGGTGGCGAGGTCGAGAAGTTCTCGCTGCGCCGCAGCGCCATCGCGCAGGGTCAGGGCCGAGATCGCGCGCAGCCGCCTCCGCGGATTCGCGGACTTCAACTCGCGGGTCACCAGGTCCGAGTCCAGGACCTGCCGGGTGTCGGCGCCGACCGGGTGGGCGTCCGCTCCCGCGCGCCGTGCGAAGTCGACGAGGTTGGGCGGAACGCCCATCGTCACGTGGTGTCCGCGCAGACCCAGCTCCAGCGCCAGGGCGACACCCGGCTGCACATCGCCACGGCTGCCGTTGAACGACAGAACCACTTTCACGGCCCGAACACTGACAGATGTGACCCCGGTGTGCTGACCGAGGCTATCGATCAGTGAGCAAGCCCATACTGTGCGCCGTGCGGACCGGGCGCGGGTCGCCGATACTCGACTTCGTCCTGTTCACGGCGAAGGAGTACAGAGCAAGTGCGGATCGTCTTCGCCATCAGCGGTACCCGCGGCGACGTGCAACCCGGCGTGGTTCTCGGCGCGGAGCTCACCCGCCGAGGCCACGACGTCCTGATGGCCGTGCCCCCCAACGTCACGGCGTTCTCGACGGCGGCCGGCCTCGAGACGGTGCCGTTCGGCTACGACACCCGCGAGCACATGAACTCGGACCTGGTGCGGGTGCAGGTGCGCAGCGGCTCGCTGCGCCAGCGCATCTCGGCCGCCGCCACACTCTGGAACTTCGGATGGGACCAGATGGTGGCCGAACTCGACGCCGCCACCACCGGAGCGGACGCGATCGTCACCGGGATCACCACCGAGCAGGCGGCGTACAGCTTCGCGGCGGCACGCGGGCTGCGCTACGTCGCCCTCCAGCACGCGCCGGTGCGGCGTAACTCCTACGTCGGGCCGGTGCCCGCAGCCGATCCCGGTGGTGGGCAGGAGCCCTCGGCGTCCGTGCGCGCGAGTTGGACCGTGGCGGAGTCGGTGCTGTTCGCCGCGACCGCCGGTCGGGAGAACGCCCTGCGTCGCCGCCTCGGCCTGGCGCGCACGTGGACTGCGCTGCCACGGCGGACCGCGGGGTCCGACGCCGTCGAGCTGCAGGCCTACGACCCGGCGCTGGTGCCCGAGATCGTCGCGGAATGGAACGGCGCCCGGCCGTTCTCGGGATTCCTCGAGTTGGACTCGGACCTGCGCGCTCGGATCGGACTCGACCAGGGGATCGACGCCGACCTGCAGCGGTGGATCGGTGCCGGGGATCCACCGGTGTACTTCGGCTTCGGGTCGATGCCCGTGGACAACCCCGGCGCGGTTCTGGACTCGATACGCCGGGCGTGCGCCGCCCTGGGTCTGCGGGCACTGATCAGTGTCGGCTGGAGCGGTGTCGATCCGGCTGCGGAGAACGCGGAGTCCGACCCGGAGGTGCGCGTGGTGGGCGCCGTCGATCACGAGGCGGTGTTCCCGCTGTGCCGCGCCGTGGTTCATCACGGTGGCGCCGGGTCCACCGTCGCCGGTCTGCGCGCGTCGCGGCCCACCGTGGTGTGCTGGCTGAGCTCCGATCAGCCGTTCTGGGGCGCCCGCGTCGCGGCGGCAGGAGCGGGCGCGAGCCTGCGGCTGTCCACCCTGACCGCCGAGAACCTCACCGACGCGCTGACCGTCGCCCTGACCGCCGACGCAGCCGACGCCGTGGGGCGCGTGGCGGCGTCGTTGATCGAGCCGGCGAAGGCGGTGTCCCTCGCAGCCGACGCCGTCGAGGCAGCCCGGGTGCTCACGTGAGCAGCCCGGTGCGGGTGCAGGACCAGGACTTCACGTACCTGTTCCTCGATCGGGCGTTCGGGTGGTCGGTGGTGCTTCAGTTGGTGTGGACCTTCCCGCCGTCGCAGTCGCCGTCCGACGACGCCATCGAGGCCATGAACGACGCCCTCGTCGATGGGCCGTTGCACCGCATGCTGATCCCGCCCACGCTGCCCACCGCCCGTCCGTACTGGGTGCACTCACCGCTGCGTCCGCGGGCGGTGATCGACCCGGAGCCGCTGGCGCCGGACGCCGCGGCGCGCTGGGCCGACGACGATCTCGACACCGTCGATCTCGACGCGCGGGCGGGACGGTCCTGGCGTCTTCGCGCCGCCCGCGTTCACGACGGGTCGACCCTGATCTCGCTCACCGCCCTGCACCTGGTTGCCGACGGCAAGGCCATGACCACCGCGGCGCTGAATGCGCTGGCCGGTGGAGTGGTCGATCCTCTCGGCCGTGGGCGGTCGACGGTGCTGGCAGACCTCCTCGACACCGCGGCGCGGGTCGGGTCCGCTGCGTCCGGCGTGCTGACCGCGGTGTCGACCAGCGTGCGCGGTATCGGCGCCGACACCGCCCCCGCACCCAAGGTGTCCGCTGCCCGTACCCCTACCGCGGACCGATCCCCGAAGGCAGCGCCGGCGCGGGCCACCGTCACCGTCGACGTCGACGACTGGATCCGCGCGGCCGGCCGACACGGCGGCACGGCGAACTCGCTGTTCGTGGCCGTCATCGCCGGTGCGCTCTTCGCCTCCGGGTATGCCGAGGGGCTCGACGTGGTCAAGGTGGGGATCCCGGTGAGCCTGCGCACCGAGGGCGACGACCGCGGCAACGCCACCGCCGGTGTGTCGGTGATGCTGACCGAGCGCCCGGTCGCCGGCGGAGACCTCGCCGGCATTCGCGCCCAGTGCAAGGCCGCGTTCACCGCCATCTCGAGCGGTCACCGCCCCGCGATGATCCACCTCCAACCGCTCCTGCAGTTGATGCCTATCTCGCTCGTCATCACGCTCGTCTCGTCGACGGGATCGGGGATGCCCGACGCGATGGTCTCCAACCTCGGCGACTTCGAGGCCGACCTCGCCGTACTCGACGGCCGGCGGGCCACCTCGGTGGCGTTCCGTGGCAATGCGCAGGGTGTCGATCCGTCCGCTCCGCACCGCTTCGGCGACGGCCTGCAGTCGTGGTTGCTCACCACCGGCACCTCGGCCACGTTCTGCGTGCTGGCCTTCGACGAGACCCACATCCGCAGCAGTGCTCACCTGCGTGAGCTGCTGTCCGAGGAACTGCACGGATGGGCAGTTCCGCACACCGTCACCTGATCGTCCTCCGGAAGGGGAACCCATGGCCGGCACCGTCGCCGATACTCGAATGTCCGACGCGGACGAGGCTTACGGTCTCGCCGAGCAGGTCCTCGGTGTGGTCGCGCCCATCCAACTCATCCTCGTGTTCGACCGTGCGCCGGCCGAGACCGCGCTGAAGGGCATAGCCGAGGCTCTGTCCACCGGCGCGTTCGACCGCCGGGTGGTGCCCGCCGCCGTACCCTTCGCCAGGGACCGGTGGGTGCGGGCCCAGCAGCCCCCGGTGCTCGACATCGAACCCGACCCGATCGCCGATGCCGACGTCCAGGCCTGGACGGAGGCCCGCCTGCGCGCGGCGCATCTGTCCCCGGTGACCGGTCGGGCATGGTCGCTCGCCGGTGCGCACACCGCATCCGGTCGGTTCGTCCTCACTCTGCACGTCTCGCACATGGTGGCCGACGGGTCGACCACCTTCCGCGCCCTCGCCGCTGCCATCGCCGGTGAAACCGGGTCGGCCCTGCCGCCCGGCGACGCCGTGAGCGGCCCCCGTCGTCTGATCGAGGACGCATGGGACGCGGTCGGACAACTCGGCGCCGCGGGACGCTCGCTCGCAGTCGTGGTCCCCGCGCTGTGGACGCAGTGGCGCGGCAACAGGGACTCCGCCGGCGACGCACCCGCGATGACGGAGGAGGAGAAGGCCGAACTGATCGCCCGGTCCGACCGGGAGCAGATCTTCGACATCATCGACGTCGACCGCGCCACATGGCGCGACGTGGCGGCACAGCACGGGGGAACCGTCAACTCCCTGTTCGCGGCGCTTCTCGCCGGCATAGGTCGACGTGCCGGAATTCCGGCCCACCACGACGGCATGCGGGTGTGTATGGCAGTCAGTCGCCGCGGGGAGAACGACGATCGGGCCAACGCCTCCGGCGGGGTGTGGATCCGGTTGCGCGGCGACGTCGGGCCCGCCACCGGGCTCGCCGAGATCCGCGCCCTCAGCAAGAAGGCGCTGGTGGACTACGCACAGGCCGACACGACCCTGACCGACAGCATTCAGCCCATCGCCCGGCTGCTGCCGCGACCGGTGCTGGCGAAGATGATGCGCTCGATCCCGGGGCCCGACCTCACCGCGTCGAACCTCGGCCTGGTCCCGGAGGACATCATGGTGATCGACGGGATCCGGGCGAGCGCGGTGACCATCCGTGCCGTCACCATCGGACGGCCCGCCGAGTCCCGCGCCAAGCAGGGCCCCGGCCTCGCGGCCTGGACCACCGAGTACGACGACAAGATCACCGTCTCGTTCTTCGGCATGCACCCCGACCGGTTCGGCGACATCGACGAACTGCGCGCGCACATCGACGCCGAGTTCTCCCGCTGGAACCTGCCGTACCGGCGGTGGTGACTGCGCCGGCCCGGCGGGTGGTGACTGCGCCGGCCCGGCGGGTGGTGACTGCGCGTCAGAGCGGAATGTTGCCGTGCTTCTTCGGCGGCAGGGTGACCATCTTGCGCTCGAGCAGACGCAGCGCCGCGACGATCTGGCCGCGCGTGTGGCTGGGCGGGATGACGGCGTCGACGTAGCCGCGCTCGGCAGCGACGTACGGGTTCACCAAGGTGTCCTCGTACTCGTTCTGCAGTTCGATGCGCAGGGCCTCGACGTTCTCGCCGGCCGCCTCGGCATCGAGGAGGCGCTTGCGGTAGACGAACCCGACGGCACCGGAGGCACCCATCACCGCGATCTGCGCGGTGGGCCAGGCGAGGTTGAGGTCGGCACCCATGTGCTTGGAGCCCATCACGTCGTACGCGCCGCCGTAGGCCTTGCGGGTGATCACCGTGATCTTGCCGACCGTGGCCTCGCCGTACGCGTACAGCAGCTTCGCGCCGCGACGAATGATGCCGTTGAACTCCTGCCCGGTACCCGGCAGGAAGCCCGGAACGTCGACGAGCGTGATGACGGGGATGTTGAAGCAGTCGCAGGTGCGTACGAAGCGCGCCGCCTTCTCGCTGGCGTCGATGTCGAGCGTGCCGGCGAAGGCCATCGGCTGGTTGGCCACGATGCCCACGCTGCGCCCGTCGATGTGGGCGAAGCCGACGATGATGTTGCGCGCGCGGGCCGCCTGAACCTCGAGGAACTCCCCGTCGTCGACGATGCGGGTGATCACCTCGTGCATGTCGTACGGGGTGTTCGGGGAGTCCGGGATGAGGGTGTCGAGTTCGAGGTCCTCCTCGGTGAGGTTGTCCTCGATGGACCCGCCCGCGCTCGCCGTGGGTGCCAGGCGCGGGGCTGCCGACTGGTTGTTCGAGGGCAGGTAGGACAGCAGCTCGCGCACGTAGTCGAGGGCATCCTGCTCACCGGAGGCCACGTAGTGCGCGACACCGGACTTCTCCATGTGGGTGGTGGCGCCGCCGAGTTCCTCCATGCTGACCTCCTCACCGGTGACGGTCTTGATCACGTCGGGACCGGTGACGAACATCTGGGAGGTCTTGTCCACCATCACCACGAAGTCGGTGAGCGCGGGGGAGTACACGTGCCCACCGGCGGCGGGGCCCATGACCAGGGAGATCTGCGGTACCACGCCGGACATCCGGACGTTGCGGTGGAAGATCTCGCCGTAGAGGCCGAGGGAGACCACGCCCTCCTGAATGCGGGCGCCGGCGCCCTCGTTGATCCCGATCAGCGGCCGGCCGCTCTTGAGGGCGAGGTCCATGACCTTGACGATCTTCTCGCCGTAGATCTCGCCGAGCGAGCCGCCGAACACGGTGGCGTCCTGGGAGAACACGCACACGTCGCGGCCGTCGATGGTGCCGTAGCCGGTCACCACGCCGTCGCCGTAGGGGCGGTTCTCGGCCAGACCGAAGTTCACCGATCGGTGCCGCGCCAGCGCGTCCATCTCGACGAACGAGCCCTCGTCGAGCAGTGCGGTGATGCGCTCGCGGGCAGTGAGCTTGCCCCTGGCATGCACCCGGTCGATCGCCTCCTCTCCGGAAGGCGCCTCGGAGGCTGCGCGGCGGGCGGCCAGCTCGGCCAGCTTGCCTGCGGTGGTGTGGATGTCGGGGGCACCGGCCCGTGCGGCGGGATCCTGAACACTCGTCATGGCGACGACCCTAATGGTTGGACGTCCGATCACACATACCGAGGTCGCGATCACCGGCACGGGCGACGGTACTGTCGGACCGATGTGGGAGAACCTCGATCGTCCTCCGCTGGTGGCCTCCTCGTTGAGTAGGGCCCTGGTCGACGGCCCCCGCGGCAGCTGGGCCCGGGTCGACGTGGTGTCCGAGACCGGTTCCACCAACGCCGATCTGCTCGACGCCGCGGCCACGATGCCCGACCGCACGGCGTTGATCGCCGACTTCCAGTCCGGTGCCCGAGGTCGGCACCACCGGCCGTGGAGCGCGCCGGCGGGCGCACAGCTGGCCGTGTCGGCGCTGATCCGGTTCCCCGGCATCGACCCGTCGTTGCTCGGGTGGTGTTCGCTGCTGACGGGCACGGTGGTGGTGGACGTGCTGCGTCGGGTGGCCGAGGTGGACGCAACCCTCAAGTGGCCCAACGATGTCCTCGTCGACGGCCGCAAGGTGGCCGGGATTCTGTCCGAGGTCGCCCACGGTCACCGCGATCCGTCCGTGGTGATCGGGGTGGGGCTGAACGTGAGCATGACCGCCGACGAGCTACCCGTCCCCACGGCGACCTCGCTGGCCCTCGCCGGCGCGAGTGTCATCGATCGGGACACCTTGGCTCGTGCTCTGCTGCGGGCGCTGGGATCGGCGGTCGACGCCTGGCGCGACGAGGACTGGTCCACCGACGGTCTTCTCCAGCTCTACCGCGCCCGGTGCGACACCCTCGGCCGCGAGGTGAGGGTCGAGATGGCCGGACGTGCCGATCTGGTGGGCACCGCGGTGGACATTGATCGGCACGGTCGCGTGGTGGTGGCCCCGGCGGACGGCGGGGACTCGCAGGCTGTGTCGGCGGGCGATGTCACCCACCTGCGACGAGTTGCCGAATAGGATCGCCGCATGGCCAACCCCCGGGACATGCTCGCTGCCGACGAGGAACTGCTGCTCCATCGGCATCCGCACTGGAAGATGCTGGTCGTCCCTGCCATCGTGTTCGTCGCGGCGACGGCGGTGGCCGGGTTCCTGCTCGGCCTGGTGGTTCGACACACCGACTCCACCACGCAGACCGTCCTTCTGGTGGTGATCGGTGTGCTGTGGGCGGCTCTGGTGATCTGGCAGTCGCTGATCCCCTTCCTCCGCTGGAAGACCACGCATTTCCTCGTCACCGACCGGCGGGTGCTGATCCGGCAGGGCATCCTCACACAGTCGGGCATCGACATCCCGATGGGTCGGATCAGCAACGTCCAGTTCCGGCACGGGCCGATCGACCGAATCCTGCGAACCGGCACGCTGATCATCGTGGCATCGTCCGACGATCCCCTCGAGTTCGACGACGTCCCGCAGGTCGAGCGAGTGCACTCGCTGCTCTACCACCAGGTGTTCGACGCGATGGACCTCTCTCGCGACCGTGACGAGCGGCCCCACTCATGAGGAGGCGATCGTGAGGGCCCGGAGGTGGTGGCCGTGATCGAGGTTCTCCTGGCCGAGGACGACGAGGCCATCGCCTCACCGCTCTCACGTGCGCTCGGCCGTGAGGGCTACAGCGTGACCGTGGAATCGACCGGCCCGGATGCGCTGGCCAGCGCCCTGGCGGGTCAGTTCGAGTTGCTCATCCTCGATCTGGGCCTGCCGGGAATGGACGGGCTCGAGGTGTGCCGCCAGGTCCGCGCGCACGGCTCGGACGTACCGGTTCTCATGCTCACCGCACGCACCGACGAGGTGGACTTCGTGGTGGGTCTCGATGCCGGTGCGGACGACTACGTGGGTAAGCCGTTCCGTCTGGCCGAGTTGATGGCGCGCGTGCGGGCCCTGCTGCGTCGTCGTTCGTCGGTGGCGGAGGACGGTGTCATCGAGGCCCACGGCATCAGGCTCGATCCGGCTGCGCGACGGGTGCAGGTCGACGGCGCGGACGTGGTGCTGGCGAACAAGGAGTACGAGCTGCTGCGCATCCTGCTCGAGAACGCCGGCCAGGTGGTCTCGCGGGAGGCGATCCTCGAGGACGTCTGGGGTGACGTGGAGCTGCGAGGATCGAAGACCCTCGACATGCACATGTCGTGGTTGCGCCGCAAGATCGGCGACGAGGGCCCGGTCGCCGAGCGCCGCATCGCCACGGTCCGCGGCGTGGGCTTTCGCATCGACGCCGACTAGGTCGGCGCGGTGCGGCGGCGAATCCTGCTCTCCATCCTCGCGGTGGTGGTGCTCTCGGGACTGGTGCTCGGGGTGCCGCTGACCTACACGGCGTGGTTGTGGGTGGAGGACATCACCCGCACCGATCTGCAGAACCGGCTCGGTCGGATGGCAGCGGAGATCGTCGAGCAGGAGGGCAGCGACGGCCAAGTGGTGGGCGTTCTCGACACGAGTTCACTGCGAGTGCTCATTCCCGACGGTGGCCGCCTCACGGTCATTTACCCGACGCCCACCGACGCCGCCTCGCGCGTGGACATCGGGCCCGGAGAGGTCGACGCACCCCTGGTGGAGTCCTACGCGATGGGCACGTCGGGATCGTTGCGTCTCGAGGTTCCCTCCCATCGGATGCGCACCCTGCAGTTCCAGGCCCTCGGGGCGGTGATCCTGGTGGTCGCGGCGTCCATCGCGGCGGGAACGGTGGTGGCGGTGGGGACGGCGCGCCGGCTGTCGGATCCACTCGAGTACGTGGCCGAGCGAGCTGCGCGGTTGGCCAAGGGTGACTTCCGCACCGATCCGGTGCGGCACGAGATCGCCGAACTCGATCGCGTCTCGGACGTGCTGGACTCGGCTGCCCTCGAGGTGGTCGATCGCCTCCAACGCGAGCGGGCGTTGGTGGCCGATGTCAGCCATCAGCTGCGCAGTCGGCTCACCGCTGTTCGCCTCCGCCTGGACGAGTTGTCCGCGCACCCCGATCCGGACGTGGTCGAGGAGGCCGATCAGGCCATGGCGCAGGTGGATCGACTCACGGTGGCCATCGACGAGCTGGTCAGATCGTCGCGCATCGACGGCGCCGCGCGGGCGAGAGCGTTGTCGGTGATGGACGAGCTGGACGGGATCGTGCAGGAGTGGAAGCCCACCTATGCCGATGCCGGTCGCACGCTCGAGGTGCGCGGTGACCGCTCCATATCGGCTGCGGTGACGGGTTCGCGGCTGCGCGAGGCGATGTCGGTTCTGATCCAGAACGCCCTCGAGCACGGTGCCGGCACCACCACGGTGGCGGTGCGTTCGGTGCCGTCCACACGCGGCGACGCCACCGTGTGCGTGGAGGTCTCCGACGAGGGTGCGGGCGTCAGCGCAGATCTGGCCCCGCACATCTTCACCCGGGGGTTCTCCGGGCGCGGGTCGTCGGGCGTGGGTCTGGCGCTCGCGCGAGCATTGGTCGAGGCCGACGGGGGGCGCCTGGAACTGCAGCGTCGAACCCCGGCTCTGTTCGCGGTGTTCCTGCCCGCGGTCGCCGCTCCGGTCCCGGTGGGGAGTGCGGCGGAGCCGCGCTGACGCAGGCCCGGCTGGATCAGGCAGGCTCGATCAGATGTCGTCGGCGGCGGTGGGCGCGGCTTCGCGGGGAGTCTCGTGCGGGAAGGCGAACCGGCGCAGGGCCCAGAATCGGAAGGCCATCTGCAAGATGTTGCCGATGATGTAGTTCAGCACGAAGTCGATGACCACGCGCATGCCGACGCCGTCGCCGGTCTCGCGGATGTCGAGGATGTTGTTGGCGATCCACAGCGGTGCCGCAGCAATCAGCACACCGATGCCGCTGATGGAGAAGAAGAGCAGGGCTTCGTGGTGGCGCTCGCGGCCACCGCGGTGCTTGAACGACCATTCGCGGTTGAGGTAGTAGCTCAGAATGGTCGCCGCGACGCCGGAGATCACCTTGGCGATCACGGGCTTGGGCTCGAGCACGGTCAAGGACAGTGCGTAGAAGATCACCAGGTCGAACACCATGGTCGTGCCACCCACGATGGCGAACTTGACCAATTCGTGGTGTCGACGCGCGAGATCGCGAAAGCGGCGGGGGATGTGCGCGATCACATCGTCGACGAAGGTCACGAGGGCTGATTCTACGAATGGTGAGCGCACAACACTAATCGCCTCGTGACACCATGTGCTGCGTGACCGGTATTCCCTCCGACCTCGCTGCCCAGCCCGTACCCACCGACCCCCCGGCCCGCCCGTCGCCGCCACGCGAATTGAGCGCGTCCGCCGTGCCCACGGTGACCATGATCGGGGGCGGTCAGCTCGCGCGGATGACGCACCAGGCGGCCGTCGCCCTGGGCCAGAGCCTGCGGATTCTCGCAGCTCGGGACGACGAGCCCGCGGCGCGGGTGAGTCCCGACGTGGTGATCGGCGAGCACACCGACCTCGATGCCCTGCGCGCGGCCGCCCGCGGCTGCGATGCGCTGACCTTCGACCACGAGGGGGTTCCCACCGAGCATCTCGAGGTGCTCGTCGCGGAAGGGGTCAACGTTCGGCCCCGGCCGTCGGCGCTGATCCATGCGCAGGACAAGCTGGTGATGCGGCGACGGTTGTCCGAGCTCGGACTGCCGGTGCCGCCCTTCGCCCCCGTCGGGTCGGTTGCCGAGGTGCTCGACTTCGGTGACGAGCACGGGTGGCCGGTGGTGCTCAAGGCCACCCGGGGTGGGTACGACGGGCGCGGGGTGTGGATGCTCGACGACGCCACCGAGGCGGCGAGCATCGTCGCCGATCAGTTGGCGGCGGGTGTTCCGCTCCTGGTCGAGCAGAAGGTGGAGATGGCTCGGGAGCTGTCGGCGATGGTGGCGCGCTCACCGTTCGGGCAGGGCGCCACCTGGCCGGTGGTGGAGACGGTGCAGAGAAACGGTCAGTGCGCCGTCGCCATCGCCCCGGCACCGAACCTGCCGGAGGACACCGCCGAGGCCGCCGAGAGCCTGGCACTGGGCATCGCCGCCGAGCTGGACGTGGTGGGGGTGATGGCTGTCGAGCTGTTCCAGACACCGGCCGGTGAGCTGGTGATCAACGAATTGGCCATGCGCCCACACAATTCCGGGCACTGGAGCATGGACGGTGCGCGCACCTCGCAGTTCGAGCAGCACCTGCGAGCGGTGCTGGACTACCCGCTGGGCGATACCTCCACGATCGCCCCGGTGACAGTGATGGCGAACGTGCTCGGCGCCGAGACCGCACCGACGATGTCGATGGACGAGCGGGTGCACCACCTGTTCGCCCGGATGCCCGACGCCAAGGTGCATCTCTACGGCAAGGGTGAGCGCAAGGACCGCAAGATCGGTCATGTGAACATCGTGGGCGCTGCCGATGGTTCGCCCGAGGATCCGGCCCACGTGGCTGCGATCCGAGAGCGCGCCGAGCGCGCCGCGCACTGGCTCTCGCACGCCGAATGGACCGACGGATGGGATCCCCATGGCCACTGATCAGCAGAGCACTTCACGCGGCCCGCGCGTGGGCGTCATCATGGGCAGCGATTCGGACTGGCCGGTGATGCAGGCCGCTGCCGAGGCGCTCGCGGAGTTCGAGATCACCTTCGAGGTGGGTGTGGTCTCCGCGCACCGCACCCCGCAGCGCATGCTCGATTACGCCCGCACCGCCGCCGAGCGGGGCATCGAGGTGATCATCGCCGGGGCGGGCGGCGCTGCGCACCTGCCCGGCATGGTGGCCGCGGCCACGCCGCTGCCGGTGATCGGGGTGCCGGTACCGCTGAAGTATCTCGACGGCATGGATTCGCTGCTCTCGATCGTGCAGATGCCGGGCGGTATCCCGGTGGCGACCGTCTCGATCGGCGGTGCCAAGAACGCGGGTCTGCTGGCCGCTCGCATCATCGGCTCGTCAGACGAGACGGTGCGGGCCCGCATGGTGGACTACCTGGCCTCCCTGGAGGCGTTGGTGCTCGAGAAGGACGACGCATTGCGCCGTTCGCTGCTGGGCTGAGCGCTGGTGTGAGTGATCGTCCCGTCGACCCGGACAGCTCCGAATCGACCCGCCCGCTGCACCGCAGCCCCGGCGCCCTCGCCCTGGTGTTCGTGGGCGGGGTTCTGGGCACCCTCGCCCGCTACGGCGGGGAGAGCGCGTATCCGCATCACGGCTCAGGGTGGCCCTGGGCGACGTTCGCGATCAACATCGTCGGCGCGTTCGTGCTCGGTCTGCTCCTCGAGGCCCTGGTGCGGCTCGGTGACGACACCGACTGGCGGCGCGGCGCGCGCCTGCTGCTGGGCACGGGCTTCTGCGGTGCCTTCACCACCTACTCCACCTTCGCCCTGGAGTCCTCGGAGTTGATCCGGGACGGTTCCGCCGTGACCGCTGCCGCGTACGTGGTGGTGACGGTGGTGGTGGGCACCGCTGCGGCCTGGGCGGGCATCAGCGCCGGTGCGCGGGTTCGCGCATGATTGCCGCAGCGCGGGTGCGCGCATGATCGCGCTCGTGGCGTTGGCCGGCGCCCTGGGCGCGGTGGCGCGGTTCGTGTTGGATTCGGAGATCAAATCTCGTGTGGCGCAACCGTTCCCGCTGGGCACGTTCGTGATCAATGTGAGCGGGTCCCTTCTCCTGGGCGTGCTGGCGGGTCTGGTGATCTTCCACGAGGTGCCGTCGTCGTGGCAGACGGTGGTGGGCACGGGCTTCTGCGGCGGCTTCACCACCTTCTCGACCGCGAGCGTGGAGACCGTGCGTCTGATCCAGAGGGGCGAGCACCGCGTGGCGATGCTCAATGCCGTTCTCTCCGCCGGTGTTTCGGTCGGTGCGTGCGGGGCCGGGCTGGCGCTGGTGTATCTGCTGTGACCGGGTCGCCGAACACGCGGAACTGGGCGGGCGGCCCGATGGGCCGTGCCGCGCGCGGGAGTGAGCAGGCGGCGGTGGTCACGGTGCTGGCGTTGGGCTGGGCGCGACTGTGGCGGGCGCACATCCGATTCGAGCCGACCGTGAACCTGTTCGTGTGCGAGCGCATGCGCGGCGGGTTCGCCCGCGGCGGAACATGTGTGGGCGGGGCGTTCCTCACCGGGGGCACACCCGGTCCGCGGTTGCTGCGGCACGAGGCCGTGCACGCCGACCAGTGGGCGCGGTACGGGGTGAGCTTCGCCGTGCGCTACCTGGCCGAGGAACTGCGACATCCCGGTGCGGGCAACCGCTTCGAAATCGAGGCCGGGCTCGAGGACGGCGGGTATCGGAGGGTGTGAGGGTGGATTCGCGTCGAGCCTTCTGCAACGCCGCGCCGCAAGGATGACAACCGGTGGGTTTCGAGTTACACAGTAATAAGGGTCATGCTCAGTGAGGCGGTGGCGCCTCGTGGTTGGGAGGAGTTCGCGTGAAATACGAATTCGACACCGGCTGGCCGATCGTCGCTGTGCTCGCGGTCATCGTGGGCTGGACGGCGTTCCAGGTCATGCTCGGCAGCTCGCTGGGCTCGGCTGTTCTCTCGCCCATCAATTTCTTCAGCGCGGCGGCAGCCTTCTTCATGACCATCGGGTGGCTGCAGAAGCGGCGGTCACTTCGGGACGTGCCATGAAGTGGAGGATTGTGCCCGCTCACCGGGCACAATCCTCCACTTTCATCCCATGACAGCGTGCCAGCAGGCCATGCCTCACATCACCAGAACCGGCTTCACCACCTCGCCCCGTTCGGAGTCCTCGAATGCCTCGCAGATCTTTTCGAACGGGTAGGTGCGAATCAGCTTGTCGAAGGGGAACATGCCGGCCCGGTAGAGCCGGATCAGTTGCGGGATGAACACCTGCGGTACCGAGTCGCCCTCGATGATGGTCTTCAGCGACCACCCGCGCAGCAGTGATGCGCCGGTCTCGAACGGCACCTCAGATCCGATGGGTGCCTGGCCCAGCAGCCCCGCCACACCGCGCACGGCGAGTGAATCGACCGCCTGGCGCAGCACCATCGGCACCCCGGTGGTCTCGAGGGCGTAGTTCACCCCCCGGCCGTCGGTGATGTCCATGATCGCGGCCACCGGGTCGCCGTCGGTCACGTTCACCGTGTGTGTGGCCCCGAGTTCGGTGGCGTAGCTCAATCGCGATGCCATCCGGTCCACGGCGATGATCGTGGTGCACCCGGCCACCCGCGCGGCCAGCAGCGCCGCGTCACCCACGGCCCCCGCGCCGAAGATGGCGATGGACGAACCCGCCTCGGGGGAGAGGGAATTGAGCACCGCGCCGGCGCCGGTCTGTATGCCGCACCCCAGCGGACCCAGCAGTTCCAGGGGCACGTCCTCGTCGTCGATCCGCACCACCGATCGGGCCGCAACGTTGGCATAGGTGGCAAAGGACGACTGGCCGAAGAAGTGCGACGAGACCCGCTCGCCGTTTCGGGTCAGACACGTCGACCCGTCGGGACGGCCCCCGCCGAAGTTGTAGGCACCGAACTCCGTGCAATACCCCGGCGCGCCCGAGTTGCAGGAGATGCAGGCGCCACAAGAGTTGAACGACAGAACAACTCGGTCGCCAGGGGCGATGCCGCTGACCCCCGAACCCACGGCCTCGACTATCCCTGCACCCTCGTGGCCGAGCACCGCCGGCAGGGGCATGGGAACCAACTGATCCCGGATGACCGCGTCGGTGTGGCACACCCCGCACGCGATCATGCGGACCCTCAGCTCTCCCGCGCGCGGATCGGTCAGATCCAGATCCATCAACTCGAAGGGTTCACCGCTCCCGGCAACCACCGCACCCGTCATTCGCACTGTCGTCCTCCTCTGTCGTGTCCGGCGTTCACTTGTGGAACATCAGGGTCTTGGTGTTGGTGAAGGCGGCCAGTCCCTCTGCGCCGTTCTCCACTCCCAGACCCGAGCACTTGTGCCCGCCGAAGGGGATGTCGACGCCGTGAATGTGGATTTCGTTGACCCACACCGTGCCCGTCTGCAGCCGGTGCGCGATCCGTGCGGCTTGCTCGGGGTCGCCCCACACCGATCCGCCCAGGCCGAAGTCGGTGTCGTTGGCGCGGGCCACCACCTCGTCCTCGGTGTCGAAGGACAGAATGGGCAGCACGGGACCGAAGGGTTCCTCGCGCACGATCCGGCTGCTGTCCGGCGGGTTGTCGACGACGGTGATCGGTACGAAGTTGCCCGGACGGTCGGTGTCGATCACCCCGCCCAGGGTCACCCGGTAGCCCTGCGCCCGAATATCGTCGAACAGGTTCACCAGCTTGGCGTACTGCATCGTGTTCTGAATCGGACCCAGGTCCGTCGCAGGATCCATTCCGTCGCCCACCACCTTGGTGGAGCAGTACGCCGTGAACTCTCGAACGAAGTCGGCGTGGATGGAGCTGTGCACGTACAAGCGCTTGATCGCGATGCACCACTGCCCGGAGTTGCCGAACGCCGCGTCGAACAGGGTGGGGATCAGCGACTTCCAGTCCGCGTCGGCCAGCACGATCGCCGCGTCGTTCCCGCCGAGCTCGAGCGTGACGCGCTTGATGTTCGCGGCCCCGGTGGCCATCACCTTCCGGCCCGTTGCGGTGGAGCCCGTGAAGCTGAGCTTGGTTACGTCCGGATGCTCACAGAGCTGCTGCCCGATGTCGTTGCCCCCGGAGACAACGTTGAGCACACCGGGCGGGAGCACATGCGCTGCGATCTCACCGAAACGCAGGGTGCACAGCGGGGTGTACGGAGAGGGCTTGAGCACCATGGTGTTCCCGGTGATCAACGCCGGCGCCACCTTCCACAGGCCCAGCAGGACGGGGAAGTTCCACGGCGTGATGGCACCGACCACGCCGAGCGGGACGCGGTGGATCTCCACGCGGTGATCATCGGTGTCCTCGACCACCTCCACCGGCAGCTCCCGCTCGGCCACTCCGCGCACCCAACTGATGGCGGCGTCGACCTCGCTCGCGGCCATTGTGCGCAGCGGCTTGCCCTGCTCGGTGGTCAGCAGTCGGGTGAGTTCCTCACGGTGCTCGTCGAGCGCGTCGGCGTATCGACTCAGGTACTCCCGCCGCTCGGCCCACGTCAGCGACGACCACGAGGCGAACGCCCTCTTCGCGGCGGCCACCGCAGCATCGAGATCGGCCGCGTCGGCGTCGGGTGCCGCTGCCACTACTTCGCCGGTGGCCGGGTTGGGTACGTCGAACGTCTCGGCGGCCGGCACGAGCTCACCGTCGATGGTGAGGCGATAGGGGCCTGAGAAGTCCACTGTGGTGCCGGGTCCGGTGGGGGCGGAGACGGTCGGGGCTGGTGTGAGAGTGGTCATGGCGTTCTCCTCGTCGGTGAACTGGGGGTGTCGGTGAACTGGGGGTGTCGGTGAACTGGGGTGTCGGTGTGGTGGAGAGACGACGGTTGTGTTCACAACGCGACCACCACCGTCTTGGTGGCGCAGTACTGATCGAGCGCCTCGTAGCCCTTCTCGCGGCCGTAGCCGGACTTGCGGAAGCCGCCGAACGGCAACTCGACTCCGCCGCCTGCGCCGTAGGAGTTCACGTACACCTGGCCGGCCACCAGATCGGCCGCCATGCGGTGCGCGCGGGAGAGGTCGCGAGTCCAGACGGCGGCGAGCAGTCCGTAGTCGGTCCCGTTGGCCAGGGCGAGCGCCTCGTCCTCGTCGTCGAAGGAGTTCACCGTGAGCACCGGCCCGAAGATCTCCTCGCGGGCGATCGACGCGCGCGGATCGACGTCCACGATCACCGTCGGGCAGAAGTACGCGCCGTCGGTCAGTGCCGGATCGGTGGGTGGTGCGCCGCCGAGCACCACGTCACCGGTGCTGAGCGACTCGACCATCGAGCGGACGCGGTGCTGCTGAGTGCGGGAGATCAGCGGACCCAGATCGGGGTCGTCCACCCCGCGTCCCAGGCGGACCTGCTGCAGGCGCCCCACCACTGCGTCGACGAGTTCGGACCGGATGTCTCGATGCACCAGCAGCCGCGACCCCGCCGAGCACGTCTGGCCGGCATTCTGAATGATCGCCCGCGCCACCGTGACCGCGGCGGCACCGAGATCGGCGTCGGGGAAGACGATCTGGGGGGACTTGCCGCCCAGTTCGAGAATGGCCGGCACCACCCGATCTGCCGCCGCCCGGGCCACCAGTGACCCCACCTCGGTGGAGCCGACGAACCCGATGTGGTCGACGCCCGGATGTGAGGCCAGCGCGGCCCCGGCCTGCTCGCCCGTGCCGGTGACCACGTTGATCACTCCATCGGGTAGACCCGCGCGCTGGGCGATCCGGGCGACGGCCACCGCCGTGCGCGGGGTCTCGTCTGCGGGCTTGACCACCGCGCAATTGCCCACAGCGATCGCGGGGGCCACCGCGCGGGCCAGCAACTGCATCGGATAGTTCCACGCCAGGATGTGGCCCGTGACGCCAAACGGTTCGCGCCGCGTGTAGGTCAGGGTGTCTGAGTTCAGCGGAATGCTCTCGCCGTAGTAGGTGTCGACGGCATGGCCGTAGAAGCGGAAGTACCGCGCCGCCACGAGCGCGTCGGTGCGGGCCTGCGAGATGGGCTTTCCGGTGTCCTCACTCTCTAGCACCGCCAGCGTGTCGGCATTCGCGCAGATGCCGTCGGCAATCGCGGTGAGCAGATCGGCGCGTCGAGCGGGCGCGGTTCGCCGCCACGGTGTGTGCGTGCGTCGGGCAGCGTCGACGGCCATCGAGACCTCGCGTTCCCCACCGGCGGCCACTGCGCCGAGAACCTGTCCGGTGGCGGGGTCGAGGTTGTCGAAGGTGTGTGCTGCGGCCACGGAGCGACCCCCGATGTGGCATTCGGTCACCGCGCTCGACGCGCCGGTCATGGCGAAGTCGGTGTCGAGGTGCGAGGTTGTCATCGAGAGCTCTCCTGTTCGGTGCTGTCCTGGTCGTCGAGCCACGCGAGGATCGCGGCGTTGTGTTCGCCGACGCCGGGGACGGGGTCCATGCGCGCACGCAAGCCGTCGAAGCCGATCACCGGTTCGGTGGCCACGACGGATCCGGCCGGGGTGGTCACTGCGCGCAGCCGATCGCGCGCGAGCAGTTGCGGGTGGCGGAGCACCTCCGACACCGGGCGCAACCGCGCGTGGGCAATGTTGCCCTCGCTCAGGCGCTGCTCGGCCTCGTCGACGGTGAGTGCATCGAGCACCGCGTCGATCTCCTCCACGAGGGCCTTGCGGTTGGCCACCCGCAGACTGCCGGTGGCGAAGCGGGGGTCAACGGCCAGTTCTGCGTTGCGCAGCACGTGGCGGCAGAAGGCGTGCCACTCCCGCTCGTTCTGCACCGAGAGCACCACTTCGGTGCCGTCACCGACGGCGAACACTCCGTACGGGGCGATGGCGGCATGGCTGGTGCCGGTGCGCGCGGGTGCGCTGCCGCCGTACTCGGTGTAGTAGAGCGGGTACCCCATCCACTCGACCAACGAGTCGAACAGGCTGATGTCGAGTGCGGCGGCACGTCCGGTGCGCTCGCGGTCGTACAGGGCGGTCGTGATCGCGGAGAACGCGTACATCCCGGCGCCGATGTCCGCGGCGGGAATGCCGGACTTGGCCGGGTGGTCCTCGGTTCCCGTCACCGACACCAGTCCGGCTTCGGCCTGGATGAGCAGGTCGTAGGCCTTGGCGTCTCGGTACGGGCCGGTGGGCCCATAGCCGGAGATCGAGCACGTGATCAGCCGCGGGTTGAGTTCGCGCAGGGCCTGTGCGCCCAGTCCCAGGCGCTCGGCGGCACCGGGGGCGAAGTTCTGGACGAAGACATCCGCGCGAGCCAGCAGTCGCAGCAGCACCTGCCGGTCGTCGTCGCGCTTGAGGTCCAGGGCCAGGCTCTCCTTGGATCGATTGAGCCACACGAAGTGACTGGACTGCCCGTGCACCGTCTCGTCGTACGCGCGGGCGAAGTCGCCGCCACCGGGTCGCTCGACCTTGATCACCCGCGCGCCGAGGTCGGCGAGGTGTCGGGTGGCCAGGGGAGCGGCGACAGCCTGCTCGCAGGACACGACCAGCAGGCCCTCCAGTGGCCTAGGTGCCGATGCGTTCTCGCTGGGGGTGGCGGTCACAGCGCGCGACCCCCGTCCACGGGCAGCACCGTGCCGGTGACGAAGCGCGCGGCGTCGGAGGCCAGGAACACGATGCCCTCGGCGATGTCCAGCGGGGTGGCCAGGCGGCCGAGGGGGATTCCGGCGATGAATCGCGCGCGGGCTGCGTCCTGATCGCCGTCGCCGAGGAAGCTCGGCAGCATCGGGGTGTCGGTGGCCACCGGCGCAACAGCATTGACCCGGATGTCCGGAGCCAACTCCACGGCCAGGGTGCGGGCGAGGTGGTTGGCCGCTGCCTTGCTCGGCGCGTAGGCCGAGAATCCCGGCCGTGTGCGCTCGCCCATCACTGAGCCGGTGATGACGATCGATCCGCCGCCGGTGGCGCGCATGGCCGGGACCGCGGCGCGGGCGCACAGCCACGCGCCCTTGACGTTGACGTCGAACGTGCGGGTGAACTGCGCCTCGTCGAGCTCGAGCGCGGGCGTGGGAACATGAGTCACCCCGGCGTTGGCGACCACGACGTCGAGCCGACCGAATTCCGAGACGGCTCGCTCGACGGCAGCGTCGACGGATGCGGCCTCGGTAACGTCGACCTCCAGCGCGGCGGCGCGCCCGCCGGCGTGGGCCACTTCCTCGGCGACCTCCTTCGCTCGCACCTCGTCGATATCGGCCACCACCACCGCGGCTCCGCGGCGCGCCAACAGCTCCACCGTCGCGCGACCGATCCCGCTCGCCCCGCCGGTGACGACAGCCACTCGTCCGGTCATGTCCACCGATGTCATCGCTTCTCCTGAGATCGGACGGTGTTCCGCCCGCTTGTTGAATGACGCAGATCACACGTGCAGGTTCCAGAATGGATCATGTTCCGGTAAATGCACAAGAGAAAAAATAATGCATTATCTCAATGGGCAGCCGGTCCAGCGGTCGAGCCCGGAGTTTAGGCGTCGAAGGGGTCGGCCGGCCGCCGGCCCTGCACACGCTCGGCCAGCAGCAGATACCCGTTCCTGATGTGCAGTTCGGTGGTCTGGGCTGCCAGATCGGGGTCACCGGCCCGGACCGCGTCGACGATCGCGCGATGCTCGGCGGCCGAGGCGACCATGCGTTCGTCGGTACCGAGCATCAGGTCCCACGGGAAAGCCCGCCACATGGTGGCGATCTCGTCACGCAGGCCCGGCACCCCGCACCGATCGTAGAAGTAGAAGTGGAAGGCGCGATTGAGATCTCGCGCCAGCAGCTGATCTCCCGCCGCCTGGGCCCGGTCCAGGTCGTCGAGGATGGCGTCGATCGATCGCAGATCCCGCGGCGACAACCTGTCCACCGCACGGCGCATCGCGTGAGCCTCGGTCAGACGCCGCACCACGTACACCGCACTGATCCGACGTAGATCGACCCCGGCCACCCGAACTCCGCGGTGAGGCTCGGACACCAGCAGTCCTTCGGCCACCAGCAACCGCAGCGCCTCGCGTACCGGGGTGATGCTCGCGGAGAACCTCCGGGCCAGCTCGTCCTGGCGTAGACGCTCACCGCGCTCGAGGTCGCCGGAGAGGATCAACCGACGCAAGTGGTCGACGATGGCATCGGACTTCGTGGTGGTGTCGGTCACGCTAGCTCCTCGGCATCGGGTACAACGGAGGATGCATTACTGGAAGAAGTATGCATGATGGGCTGGCCGGTCGTGCACATCGAGCCGATCGGTGGCGGCCCGGCACCGGCGAGACGGAGGTAGCGATGAGTTCTGCCCACCCGGGGATACCGACAGTGCCCGCCTATCCCGAGATCGACTACACCCCCCTGTTGCCCGTCGAGCCTGACAACACCACGCGGTTCCGGAGGCTCGCGCTGCCGTCGCCTGAGCCCATGACCTGCGGTGACCTCACCCTGTTGCGGGTGCCCGGCGAGGCGCTGCGCGTCCTCGCCCGCACCGCCGTCGACGATGTCTCGCACCTGTTGCGAACCGCGCACCTCGAGCAATTGCGCGCCATCGTCGACGACCCGGAGGCCAGTGACAACGATCGCTTCGTGGCGTTGGATCTGCTGCGCAACGCCGTGATATCAGCCGGGCGGGTGCTGCCGATGTGTCAGGACACCGGCACCGCGATCGTTTGCGGAGCACGCGGTCGCCTGATGCTCACCGACGGTGATGACGCGCGGCACATCTCGGCGGGGATCGCCGACGCGTATCGGGAGCTGAACCTGCGCTACTCCCAACTGGCGCCGCTGACGATGTTCGACGAGCGCAACACCGGTACCAACCTTCCCGCGCAGATCGAAATCGCCGCCGCGGGCGAGAGTGCGTACGAACTGTTGTTCATGGCCAAGGGCGGCGGCAGCGCGAACAAGAGCTTCGTGTTCCAACAGACGCGAGCGGTTCTCGAGCCGACCGCGCTGGCGAGGTTCCTGCGCGAGAAGATCGCCGCACTGGGCACCGCCGCGTGCCCGCCGTACCACCTGGCTGTGGTGATCGGCGGCACCTCGGCCGAATTCGCCCTCAAGACCGCGAAACTGGCGTCCGCGCACGCGCTCGACGGGTTGCCCCGCGCCGGTTCGCCGAGCGGCCACGGCTTCCGCGACATCGACTTCGAGGCCGAGATCCTCACCATGACCAGGCAACTGGGTATCGGGGCGCAGTTCGGCGGAAAGTACTTCTGTCACGACGTACGGGTGGTGCGCCTGCCGCGACACGGCGGATCGTGTCCCATCGCGATCGCCGTCTCATGCTCGGCCGATCGCCAGGTGCTCACCCGCATCACCTCCGACGGGTACTTCGTCGAACAGCTTGAGACCGATCCCGGCCGATTCCTGCCCGACGTCACCGCCGACGACCTCGGGGACGATGTGCACTCCATCGATCTCGACGCTGGGATGACGGCCCTGCGTGAGCAGCTGCACGGGCTCCCCGTGGGCACCCGACTCTCGATCACCGGCACCCTGGTGGTCGCACGGGACCTGGTGCACGCGGAGCTGAAGAAGCGGCTCGACGCCGGTGAGCCGCTACCTCCCTACCTGCGTGAGCACCCCGTGTACTACGCGGGTCCGGCCAAGACGCCCACCGGTGCGGTCTCCGGATCGTTCGGTCCCACCACAGCCGGTCGCATGGACTCCTATGTCGAGCAGTTCCAGGCCGCCGGAGGCTCACTGGTGATGCTGGCCAAAGGCAACCGGTCGTCGGCAGTGGCGGCCAGCTGTCGTGCGCACGGCGGCTTCTACCTCGGAACAATCGGCGGACCGGCCGCGCGCATCGCCGCCGAATGCATCAGCGAGGTCGAGGTGATCGACTACCCGGAGCTGGGAATGGAGGCCGTGTGGCGGATCCGAGTGCACGACTTCCCGGCGTTCGTGGTGATCGACGACACCGGCGCGGACTTCTTCGACCGCACCGACGGCGACCCCGTCATCGCATTGGGGCCCACGGTGCGCTCGGGGTAGGAGCCCCACCGGATCAACAGCTCGCGGATGACCTCGTCCTGCTGATCACCACTCGTCGATTCCCCGCGGCGCAGTCGAGGAGGCCGAGCGGATCAACGCTCGCATCGAACTCATCGACGGATCCCGGCTGGCGCAGTTGCTGGTGCAGTACGGCGTCGGGGGCAGAAGCGGCGGTCACTTCGGGATATGCCGTGAAGTGGAGGATTGTGGCCGCTCACCGGGCACAATCCTCCACTTTTGCATCCCCACCGCGCGGTGGTCCGCCACGATGGACCCCATGACGTCGACGGAGTTGGTGTACGGGGTGGCAGGTGAGGATCTGGTGTTCCTGAGCCGGGAGAGTGCGCAGGAATTGGTGTTGCTGCGCACGGATTTCGGAACCTGGGGGCAAGCGCGGGAGGACCTTCCCGGCCATCTGTGGTCGGAGATCGTGGAGGCGCTGGCCAACGCCGAGATCGATCTCCCCGACGCCGATGAGCCCTGGGGCCTCGATCTCATCCCGGGCTACGAGGACGGCGAGTGGCCGCAGTGGCCCGCGCAATCGATGCTCGAGTGGTTCCCGGCGGATATCGCGTCGCGGTTCGGGCGCACCGAGGACAGCGTGCACAGCGGGCCCTACCTGGCCCTCGATCCCGAAGACGCCGACGCCGTGGTGGCCGCCCTCGCCGAGCAGGGATTCACCTGCACCCGCGACGACCAGCTCGTCTCGGCCGCGAGCGGCTACTGAACCGTAGGGGAGAGCAGCCCCACCGGATCTACAACTCGCGGGTGACCTTCTCCGACTCGATGCGACGTGCCCGAGCCGACTCCGCCAGGCCCCGCACCTGCACCAACGACGCCCCCGCAGCCAGGACGGCGAGCAGTCCGCGCTCGAGATCGGCCGCGCTGTCCCACTCCCGGCAGCTCAGTACCCGGTCCGACGATGTCAGACCGTCCTGCGACGCCACCGCCCGCGCACTGTCGAGAACCTCGGCCACCGACCGCCCGTCGAGCGCGCTGCCGCCCGCACCACCGGGGATGAACGCGTCACCGTGCACCCGGACGGCGGTGGCGTAATCGAGAACCCCGGGCGGCAGGTCGGCGACGGGGCGGCCGAACGGGTCGAGGGAGAGCGCGACAACTTCCGGGGCGACCGCGTCGTCGACGCCGTCGGCGGTGACCAGGGCGGCGTCGGCATCACTGTCGCCCCCGAGGCGCACCTCGAGCCCCGCCCACCAGGCCCCCAGCAGCACCGCCGCGCTCTGCCAGTGCGCGGGCAGCCCTACCGCCACCACGGCTCCGGGCATCAGCCCCACCTCGTCACGAAGCAGGTTCGCGGTCTTGGCCGCCCAGTTGGCCAGGGTGATCGCCGACAGCTCGATGCGCTCGCCGGTGCCGTCGTCGTAGTAGGTGATGCGCGGCCCGGCGGGGTCTCGCGCCAGGATCGGGGTCATGAGGGACTCGGTGAGCGTGGGGGTCACGGGGTGCTCAGTTCACGCAGGTCGGGCCGGCGGAGCCGGCGTCGATGGGTGGGCTCGGCGGCGCCTCTGGGGTGCTCGATCCGGTGTCACCGCCGGCGGTGGGTGTGGTGGAACCGGCCGAGTAGTCGGCGGCCAGCACCACGCGCACGGTGTTCTCCGGCAGGTCCGGGTCCGAGGCGATGGTCGCGTTGTTCAGCCGCGCGGCCACCGACGCCGCGGCGGCGCCGCCGGTGTCGGAGGTCATCACCGTCGTCGTCGACACCGACGGGCCCTCGTTGTTGCCCACGGTGCCCGCGCGGTAGCCCTCCGAGGTCAGCATCGCCGACACCGTGCCGGCCAGACCCTCGATGCCGCTGTCGTTGGCCACGTCGACGGTGATCGAGGACGGGTCCGCCGACGGCGGCGCAGTGTTCGGCGCTGCGGAACCGAGCACGGAGGTGACGTACTTGCGCACGGCGGCGGGGTCGACCTCCACGATCGACTCGCCGTCCGGTGAGGTGCCATTGGGATCGACGACGGGGATCGTCTCGAACTTGACCTTGCCGCCGGCGAGATCCTTGAGTTTGGTGGCGAAATCGAGCACGTCCCAGCTGTCGTCGATGGTCACCGACCGCTGTACCGCCGTGCTGAGCTGCGCCAGCGTCGACGGGTTGCTCAGTGTGCGCGCCGAGAGCACCTTGTGGGCCAGTGAGGCCATGAACACCTGTTGCCGCACGATGCGGTCGAGGTCGCCGCGTGGCAGGTCGTGCCGTTGCCGGACGAAGCTCAGCGCATCCGATCCCTGCAGTGTCTGCGGTCCTGCGGGGAAATTCGCGCCGGAGAGCGGCTCGTTCACCGGGGCGTTGAGGCACACGTCCACACCACCGACGGCGTTGGTGAGCAGGATGAACCCCAGCAGGCCCACCTCGGCGTAGCGATCGACGGTGATGCCGGTGAGCTCGGCGACCGACTTCACCAGCGCCTGCCGCCCGGCCTCGGTGGATCGCGCGTCGGCATCGGCGTCGGAGACGCCGTCGCCCACCAGCTTCAGCCGTGTGGCCTCCTTGGTGGCGCCGTAGGCGGCGTTGATCTTCGACATCCCCAGACCGGGCACGTCGACGTAGGAGTCGCGGGGGATGGAGATGGCGGTCGCCGACGATCGGTCGTTGGGGATGCGCACCAGGATGATGGTGTCGGTGTTCGAGGCAACCTCGTCCCCGGCGCGCAGCGAATCCAGCTCCTGCTGGGAGAGCGGGCTGCCGTGCGCGTCCGTGCGACTGTCGGTGCCGACGAGCAGGATGTCCACCGCACCGTCGGCGCCCCCGCCCAGCCCCAGGTCCGAGACCGTGGCCACGTTGGTGCGCAGGGTGTCGAGGGTTTTCCACGCCGTCCCGGTGACCAGCAGTGACGCCACCGACAGCACCGCCACCAGCACTCGGCCGGGGTGCCGACGCGCCGACGAGGCCACCGAGGCGCGCGTCGACACCGGGGTACTCACCCGAGCCAGGTTAGCCGTGGTGCGCTCGCCACCGGTGGAGGCACGCCTGGCACCGTGCCAGACTCTGCAGCCGTGAGACCAACCGTGCCCGCGGGGCGAACCCTGCTCGTGACCGGCGCCGGTGGCCAGTTGGGCTCGAGGCTGCTCGAGATCGCCGACCCTGCGAGCACCGTCGCCGCCACCTCGGCCGACCTCGACATCACCGACCCGACGGCGGTCGCGGCGGCCGTGGGACCGGACGCGGTGGTGATCAACTGCGCCGCCTACACCGCCGTCGACGCTGCCGAGACCGACACCGACCGCGCGCACGCGATCAACGCCACCGGCCCGGCGAACCTGGCCCGGCGCTGCGCGCAGGTGGGGGCGCACCTGATCCACATCTCCACCGACTACGTCTTCCCCGGCACAGCCACCGAGCCCTACGAGGTGGGGGACCCGGTGGATCCGGCCACCGCCTACGGCCGCACGAAGCTCGCCGGGGAGGTCGAGGTGCACCGTCACCTGCCCACGGCCACCGTTGTGCGCACCGCGTGGGTGTACTCCGGTGGGCCCACCGACTTCGTGGGCACGATGCTGCGGCTCGAGCGCGAACGCGAGCAGATCGATGTGGTCGACGACCAGATCGGCTCCCCGACGTACGCCGCGGACCTCGCCGCCGGACTGCTGGAGCTGGCCGCCCGTGAACCCGGGTCGCTGCCCCCGGTGCTGCACGCGACCAATGCCGGCACCGCCACCTGGTTCGACCTCGCCCGCGCGGTGTTCGCCGGTGTCGGCGCCGATCCGGAGCGAGTGCGCCCGTGTTCGAGCGCGCAGTTCGTGCGACCGGCACCGCGGCCGCCGTACTCCGTGCTCTCGGGTCGGGCGTGGGAGCAGGCCGGTCTGACGCCGCTGCGGCCCTGGCGGGAGGCGGTGTCCGCTGCGCTGGCACGAGTCGGCGCGGGGGGACCCTCGGCGGCCCCGATAGGGTGACCGCCGTGAGCGAGACCTTGGCGGTGGTGACGGTGACCTATTCACCGGGTGAGCACCTCGACCGCTTCCTGTCCACCATCACCGACGCAACTCGGCGGAAGGTGGCGGTGATCATGGTCGACAACGGCTCCACCGACGGCGCCCCCGAATCCGCCGAGCAGCGCTACCCCTTCGCGCGTCTGCTGCGCTCGGGCGGCAACATCGGCTACGGCGCCGCCGCCAACCGGGCGGTGGCCGAGGTGGACCCCGACGCCGAGTTCGTGATGGTGGTCAATCCGGACATCGAATGGGCGCCCGGCGCCATCGACGCCCTTCTGGACGCCGCCGAGCGCTGGCCGCGCGCCGGATCGCTGGGGCCGTCGATCCTCGAGCCAGACGGCACTCGCTACCCGTCGGCGCGCCGGGTTCCCGGCTTGACGGACGGCCTCGGGCACGCGGTGCTCGGCAGCATCTGGCCCGGCAACCCGTGGACCGCGGCGTACAGACAGCTCGACGAGGAGGTCGTCGAGCGTGCGGTGGGCTGGCTGTCCGGATCGTGTCTTCTGCTGCGCCGCAAGGCATTCGATTCGATCGGTGGATTCGACTCCCGGTACTTCATGTACATGGAGGACGTCGATCTCGGTGATCGTCTCGGCCGCGCCGGATGGCAGAACGTGTACGTGCCCAGCGCTGTCGTCACCCATGACAAGGGCCATGCTGCCGGGCGGCACCCGGAACTGATGCTGCCTGCTCACCACGACAGCGCCTACCGCTTCCAGTCCGACCGGCACGACCGCTGGTGGCAGGCGCCGCTGCGACTGGGGTTGCGTGTCGGATTGTCGCTGCGCTCGCGGCTGGTGGTGGGCTCGGCCGTGCGTGAACGCCAGGGATCGACCACTACTGCGACAGACGAGCAGGGACCGGACGAACGAGGGGGACGAGCGTGACCGAACAGAGCACTGATGCCGTGGTTCTTGTGGGGGGCAAGGGAACTCGGCTGCGGCCGTTGACCCTGTCGGCGCCCAAGCCGATGCTCCCCACCGCAGGGCTGCCGTTCCTGACGCACCTGCTGGCGCGCATCAAGTCGGCCGGTATCGACCACGTCGTGCTGGGCACCTCGTTCAAGGCGGAGGTGTTCGAGGAGTACTTCGGTGACGGTTCCGATCTCGGCCTCGAGCTCGAGTACGTCACCGAGACCGAGCCGCTGGGTACGGGCGGCGGAATCCGAAACGTGTTGCCGCGCTTGCGTGCCGAGAACGTGATGGTGTTCAACGGCGACGTGCTCGGGGGTACCGATCTGCGTGCGGTGCTCGACACCCACCGCACCACCGAGGCCGACGTGACGCTGCACCTGGTGCGCGTGGGTGACCCGCGGGCGTTCGGCTGCGTGCCCACCGACGCCGACGGACGCGTGACCGCGTTCCTCGAGAAGACCCAGGACCCGCCGACCGATCAGATCAACGCCGGCTGCTACGTCTTCCGCCGCGAGATCATCGAAGGCATCCCCGAGGGGCGGCCCGTCTCCGTCGAACGCGAGGTCTTCCCGGCACTACTTGCCGAGGGGCGCAACGTCTTCGGTCACGTCGACGTCGCCTACTGGCGCGACATGGGTACCCCCGAGGACTTCGTGCGGGGCTCTGCCGACCTCGTCCGTGGCATCGCGCCCTCCCCGGCGCTCGAGGGAACGCGGGGCGAATCGCTGGTGCATCCCTCGGCGGGGGTCGCGCCGGGTGCGGTGCTGGTCGGCGGCACGGTGGTCGGTCGCGGCGCCGAAGTGGGCGCCGGTGCTCGGCTCGACGGCGCGGTGGTGTTCGACGGCGCGGTGGTGGAGGCCGGTGCCGTGGTGGAGCGCTCGATCCTCGGTTTCGGCTCGCGCATCGGTCCCCGTGCCCTGGTGCGCGACGCGGTGATCGGCGACGGCGCCAACATCGGTGCGCGCTGCGAGCTCCTTCGCGGGGCACGTGTGTGGCCGGGTGTCGTGCTGCCCGACGGCGGGGTGCGGTTCTCCACCGACGTGTGACGAGGCCCGCTCTCCGGCGTCTCGCCGGGCAAACCCGTTCAGAGGCGTCGGCTCGCGGCGGTGATCATGGCGCGCACGTTCTCGGCGTCGGCGTCCGGTGGTAGGTCGTCGACGGGCCACCACCGCAGGTCGGTGGATTCGCTGCTGCGCACCGGGCGCGCGTTCCGCGGTGCCCGCACGAGGTAGCGCAGGTCCAGGTGCCGGGTGGGTACGCCCAGTGAGCACGTGATCGGGTGGGTGTGCAGGGTCAGCAGGTTCGGGTCGATGGTCAGCCCGTCGATCCCGGATTCCTCGGTGGCCTCGCGGAACGCCGCATCGACCACGGTCTCGTCGCTCGGCTCGCAGTGACCCCCGAGTTGCACCCACCGCCCGATCCGCGGATGCAGCGTCAGCAGCACGTGGCAGCCATCGTGATCGAGCACCAGCGACGACGCGGTGATGTGCCCCGCGACATTGGCGCGCAGACACCCGTCCGGCGCACTGTCGAGAAACGCCAGCATGGTGTGCCGGAGCGAGTCCTCGGCATCGGTGTACGCGCGGAAGTCGGTGAGCGCCGACACCGCCGACCGGTGTAGGCCCGTCATCGCTGAACCACCTGGTCGCCGAGGTCGCGGACCTCGCGGGGCGCAGGGGACTGCGCGGGCCGTCCGATCGCGACGGCACCGAGCGGCGCCCACGTCTCGGGAAGGTCCAACTCGGCTCGCACGACGTCGGCGGCGAAGATGGTGGACCCGACCCAGCAGCTACCGAGATCCCGCGCCGCGAGGGCCACCAGCAGAGCCTGCACCGCCGCGCCCCCGGCGACGGTGAACATCACCTGCTCCGCAGCGGAGCGGGCGGCGTCGGGGTAGGTGTGCGCGCCGTCGGTCACCAGGAAGGGGAGGACCACTTCCGGTGCGGTGTAGAGCAGTTCGCCGCGCGCCACCCGCGCCGAGACCTCCGCCTCGGGTCGTCCGTCGCCGCGCAGGTCCTCGCGCCAGCGCTGGGCCATCGCATCGAGCAGTCGTGTGCGGACGTCCGGTGTGCGCACCCAGACGAACCGCACCGGGCGGGTGTGATGCGGGGCGGGTGCGGTGAGGGCGTCGGCGAGGGCGTCGCGGATATCGGCGGGATCGACCGCCTCGTCGGTGAAGTGGCGAACCGTGCGGCGACGGGGCACCGCCTCGCGACGTCCGCGGGCCAGCGCCTCCTCGGTGCCCAACCAGAACAGATCATCCTGACCGGGTCGCACCAGCGCGGCGGCGGTGGACCCGTCGTCGACCGGCGTCAGACCCCGCACCACGGCCACCGGGACCGATCCGAGCTTGCCCTTGACCAGGTCCGCGGCGGCGGCGATCTCGTCGGCCACCGCAATTTCGGTGACCAGCAACGGATTTCCCTGACCGTCCTCACCCCCGGCGTACGGATGCAGCACCGCCAGGCCGGCAGCGCCGATGGCCGCGTCGGTCTGGCCCACCCGCCA
This sequence comes from Rhodococcus sp. AZ1, assembly GCF_054979605.1. Lineage (NCBI taxonomy): Bacteria > Bacillati > Actinomycetota > Actinomycetes > Mycobacteriales > Nocardiaceae > Rhodococcus > Rhodococcus sp. AZ1. The sequence goes on along the minus strand of NZ_JBUEQF010000006.1, from coordinate 203,639 downwards.
GGCGCGGCCCATGGTGTCGGTGACCACCACGGCCACCTCCACCCCGAGCCGCTCACGGATGGCCTCACGCAGTGTGGCGGCGGACTTGTCGGGGTCCACCGGGAGCAGCGCCAGTTCGTCGGATTCGACGTTGGACCCGTCCACTCCCGACGCGGCCTGAACGATGCCGAGCCGATTCTCGGTGATCAGGGTTCGCCCCCGCCGCGCAACCACGCGAACCGCTTCCTGCTCGACGAGCCTGCGACGCAGTGCATCCCGCTCCTCGGCGTCGACGGGGGCCGGCACCAGGCGTCCTTCGATCTTGGAGAAGACCTTGCTGGTGACCACCAGCACGTCGCCGGTGGCCAGCCAGGGGGCCGCCGCGGCGAGGGTGTCCGCCAGATCGTCACCGGGGCGGAACTCCGGCAGACCGTGCACGGGGATGATCTCGAGCGATCCGCCGGGGGAGTGGTCGGTGATCACGGTCGGTCCACGGACACACCCGCCGCAGCCAGTGCGGCCCTGGCCATCTCGGCGGTGGTGGTGGCGGGGTCGGTCATCAGGAGCGGGACCGCGCGCACGTCCACGCCGGGTACGTCGGCGGTGTCGCCGGTGTGGATCAGCCAGGCGTCGAGGATCCCGGTGGCCGAGCGGGCGCCGTACAACCGGCCGATCGCCTCGGCGGTGGTGTCCACCCCGATCACCGTCAGACACTCGTCCGCCATGCCGCGCAACGGCTTTCCGTCGATCACCGGTGACATGCCCACCACCTTCGCGGCGGTGGTGCGCAGTGCACCGCGGATACCGGGAACCTCGAGAATGGCGCCCACGCTGACCACCGGATTCGACGGCGCGATGAGCACTGCGTCGGCACCGGAGATCGCCTCCAGCACACCGTCGGCCGGGGTGGCGTCGGCCGTGCCGATGAAGGCGAAGCTGTGCGTGGGAATCTTCGCCCGGTACCGAACCCACCATTCCTGGAAATGAATTGCGCGCTGTTCGCCGGACTCGGGTTCGCTGACCACCACGTGGGTCTCGCTGCGTGCGTCGGTGACCGGGAGCAGGCGCACCCCGGGCTTCCAGCGGTCGCACAGCGCTTCGGTGACAGCCGAGAGCGGGTAGCCGGCGTTGAGCATGCGGGTACGGATCAGGTGGGTGGCGATGTCGCGATCGCCGAGGCCGAACCACGTGGGATCGGCGCCGTAGGCGGCCAGTTCCTCTTTCGCGCTCCAGCTCTCGTTCTTGCGACCCCACCCGCGCTCGGTGTCGATCCCGTCGCCGAGGGTGTACATGCAGGTGTCGAGGTCCGGGCAGATGCGCAGGCCGTGCATCCACACGTCGTCACCGACGTTGACCACGGCCGTGATCTCGTCGCCCTCACCCAGCAGTGCCCGCAGGCCCTGCAGGAACCGGGCGCCGCCGACGCCGCCGACCAGAACCGTCACCTTCACGCTGTCACCCTCATGCTGTCGCCGTCACGCTTCCACTCACACGACGGCCCAGGGTAGTCGTACGGGGCGCGTACGACTCGCCCGGCAGTGTGCGATCGGGTGACGCGACTCGCCCGCGACACCGACCGCGCGGTGCGCGAGAAAACGGGGAGCGGGATGGTATTGGAAAATTCCTGATCGGCTTGACCGCGACACACCGGACGTGTGTAATCACAGCAGTGTTATTCCTGTCTCGGACACCGAGTTCGCTTGAGACGGGCCAGTATTCGAACACCCGTTCGGGGCGCTTGCAGAATCCCGGTCGATGTTCGCGGCGGCACCGTCGGCTCGTCGGGGTTCTTGCTGGAGCACTGGGTTTTTCCTTGCTGGAGCACTGTTTGTTGCTGGAGCATTGTTTGTTGCTGGAGCACTGTTTGGGTTTTGCAGGGTCGGGGAATCACGGAACGACTGCACATATGTGGTCGGGCGCCATCGGCGTCCGCCACGCACACACGTAGAGGAGGCGGAGATGATGCTCGACCACAACGCCGACGCACGCCCGCACATCGATGCCTCGGTCGGTGCAGAGCCGAGTGCACCCGACCATGGTGATCGTGAGATCCCGCTGCACGAGATGGTGGTGCCCCGGCTGGGCCTGGTGCCGATGCTCATCGACACCGCCGAGGACGAGGGTCAAGAGCAGTGGCAGGAGCGCGCCCTGTGCGCGCAGACCGACCCCGAGGCGTTCTTCCCCGAGAAGGGTGGTTCCACTCGCGAGGCCAAGCGCATCTGCCTGGGATGCGAGGTCAAGGACGAGTGCCTCGAGTACGCGCTCGAGCACGACGAGCGTTTCGGCATCTGGGGTGGCCTGTCCGAGCGGGAGCGCCGGCGCCTCAAGCGCGGCATCGTCTGACCCGACTGAACGTCAGTCGTCGTCGGGAGTACCGTCCGGGTCGATGACCTCCGGGGTCAGACCCAGGTAGGTGGCCACCTGCTCCACCAGAACCTCGCGCACGAGGTCGGTGAGCTCGAGGCGATCGTGCGCGCGCTTCTCGAGCGGTCTGCGGAACAGCACGACCCGCGCACGGGTGGTCGCGCCTCGCGCGTCGACACCCGCCGGAATCAGACGCGAAAGTGGCACGGGACCCTCGGCCACCACTTCCGCCGGCCAGGTGATGCTCTCCGGATCGACGGCCCGGATCTTCGGTACGTCGTCGACGGCGATGTCGAGTTTGGTCAGTCGATCGTGCCACCGCCGATCGATGTCCTCGAACGCCTCGAGAACCACGGTGTCGAACTTCTCGGCGCGCGTCCGCGACGCGGGGACCCCCTCGGGGAACAGTCGCCCACGCAATCCCCGTCCGCGACGTTGGATCGACCGCGCAGTGGACGGTCGCCGACGGCCCGGTTCTGGGGTTCGGGAGTCCGGCATGGGGGAACTGTACCGAGGGGCGTCGATCAGCTCGGACGCGAGCGATCCGCCGGGCCGCGTGTTGCGTAGGCGGCGCCCGAGTCCGGGTCTACTGTGTGGCGTGTGAGAGCGACACGTGGATGCAGTCGGCCGGGGTGCAGCAGGCCTGCCGTCGCCACGCTCACCTATGTGTACTCCGATTCCACCGCCGTGGTCGGTCCGCTCGCCACGGTGTCCGAGCCGCACTCGTGGGATCTGTGCGAGGTGCACGGCTCCCGCATCACCGCCCCCAAGGGGTGGGAGATGGTGCGCTACGAGGGCGGGTTCGCCAGCGCACCCACCGACGACGACGATCTCACCGCCCTCGCCGAAGCCGTCCGCGAGGCGCAGACGGCGGTGCGCCCGCTGGGCGGTTCGCGCGCGGCCGAGCCCACCACGGCGTCGCTGCCGTCATCCCCGCCCGCCCGCACGGGCCGGCGCGGTCATCTGCGTGTGCTTCCCGACCCGACGAACTGATCTCCTCACAACTACGATTCGTGCGTCGGACCGGCCTTTCGCTGTGCCCGCGCCTGTCCGCCCCTCACGCCAGGAGTATCCGTGACCCGTTCACCCGAACTCGTCCGCGCCGTCATCAAGGCCTACGACGTGCGAGGTGTCGTCGGCGAACAGATCGACGCCGACTTCGTACGGGACGTCGGTGCCGCCTTCGCCGCCCTGATGCGCTCGGAGGGAGCGGTCAATGTGGTGATCGGTCACGACATGCGCGACTCGTCACCGGCGCTCGCCGCCGCGTTCGCCGACGGTGTCACCGCTCAGGGTCTGGACGTGGTGCACATCGGGCTCGCCTCCACCGATCAGCTGTACTTCGCGTCCGGCACCTTCGACTGCCCGGGCGCGATGTTCACCGCCAGCCACAATCCCGCCAAGTACAACGGCATCAAGCTCTGCCGCGCCGGCGCGAAGCCGGTGGGTCAGGACAGCGGGCTGGCCACCATCAGCGAACAGGTCGCCACCGAGGTTCCGGTGTACGCCCGGGCCCGAGGCGTGGTGTCCGAGACCGATGTGCTGGCCGACTACGCGCAGTTCGTGCGAACCCTCGTCGACACCTCCGCCATTCGGCCCCTGGTGGTGGCCGTCGACGCCGGCAACGGGATGGGCGGACACACCGTCCCGGCGGTGCTGGGGCCGGTGTCGGTGGACGTGCGGCCGCTGTACTTCGAACTCGACGGCACATTCCCCAATCACGAGGCCAACCCTCTCGAACCGGCGAACCTGGTCGATCTGCAGAAGTTCGTCACCGAGACCGGCGCCGACATCGGCCTGGCCTTCGACGGAGACGCCGATCGCTGCTTCGTCGTCGACGAGCGAGGTGAACCGGTGTCCCCGTCGGCCATCACTGCCCTGGTCGCCGAACGGGAGCTCGGTCGCGAGCCGGGGGCGACGATCATCCACAATCTGATCACCTCCCGCGCGGTGCCCGAACTGGTGGAGCGCCTCGGCGGTACCGCCGTCCGAACCCGCGTCGGCCACTCGTTCATCAAGGCCCTGATGGCCGAGTCGGGTGCAGTGTTCGGTGGCGAGCACTCCGCGCACTACTACTTCCGGGACTTCTGGGGCGCCGACTCCGGCATCATCGCGGCCCTGCACGTGCTGGCCGCGCTGGGCACGCAGGACCGTCCGCTCTCCGAGCTCATGGCGCAGTACGAGGTGTACGCGGCCTCGGGTGAGATCAACTCGACCGTGGCGGACGCGGCGGGTGCCACCACCCGCGTGATCGAGGCGTTCGCCGACCGCACCGATTCGGTCGATCGCCTCGACGGGGTCACCGTGAGCCTTGCCGACGGATCCTGGTTCAATCTCCGAGCGTCCAACACCGAGCCGTTGCTGCGCCTGAACGTCGAGGCAGCGGACGCGGCCAAGGTCTCTGCCCTGGTGGAGGAAATTCTGGCGATCGTGCGCGCGGGCGACTGACCGCCGACCACGCCCGCGGGCGACCGGTGTCGAATACAGGACAGCCGCCGGGTGTCCGCTCGGTGTGACAGGCTGAGGACCCGAGTAGGAACCGATCGAAACGCCACGGAGAGGGGGACGACACCATGACCGCGCCATCTACCGTCGTCGACCTCGACGACACCGCGTCGATCATGGACGCCGACGTTCGCGGTGCCCTGCAGTCCGCTGCACTCTCCGGTGCCCAGGTGCGCGCTACCGCCGCCGCGGTGTCCGAGGGTGCCCTCCGCGCCATCGACGGACTGCGGCCGCGTTCGGTGGTCCTGGTGGCCGCCGCGGGTCGCGCGCGCCGGGCAGCGAATCTGGTGGCCGCCTCGCTGGCGCCGCGCAGCTCGGTTCCCGTGCTGGTCACCCCTGCTACACCGCCGTGGGTGGGCCCGTTGGACGTGGTCGTGGTCGCCGGTGACGACGCCGGTGATCCCGCCCTGGCCGAGTCGATCGCCGCCGCGGTCCGCCGCCGCGCCGAGGTGGTCGTGGCCGCACCGGACGAGGGTCCGTTGCGCTCGGCCGCCGAAGGTCGCGCCGCCGCGCTACCGCCGCGGATGACCGTCATGGACCGTCACGCTCTCGCCCGCTACGTGGCGGTGTTCGTCGCCGTCGTCGACGCCGTCGGCGGCGCCCCGACCGGACTCGATTCGCTCGCCGATCTTCTCGACGTCGAGGCCGCACGCGATCACCCGTCGATCGAGGTGTTCCGCAACCCGGCCAAGACCATCGCCTCGCGGGTGCACGGTCGACGCGTGGTGTTGGTGGGAGACAGCGCGGTCACCACCGAGGTGGCCAGGCACGGCAGTGAGGCGTTGCTGCGGGCCGGATCCGAGGTGTCCGCGGCGGCCGAGCTCACCGAGGCTGTCGCCACAGTGGCCGAATTCGGTTCCCTCGGCGGCGCATCCTCGCCCTCGACCCTGGTGGTGGACCCGCTCTTCCACGACGAGCACCTCGACGGGCCGCTGCCGGCTCACCCCGTGCGGGTGTTCGCGGTGACGAACGAACCCGATCGGATGCTGCTGAACAGGCGTCTGGCGCTGCTTCCGGATGTCGACGTCCTCTCCGCCGACACCGAGAACGATCCCGCGGCGGTGCGGGGCTTGGCCGCAGCCCTGGTGGTGGCGTCGCGCCTGGATATCGCCGCCGCCTATCTGCAACTGACGGGCGGGCACTGAGTGCACCTGATCGACGGGGCCACGCGGTCGTATGCGTGGGGATCACGGACCGCGCTCGCCGAACTGCGCGGGCTACCCACGCCGTCGGCTCATCCCGAGGCGGAGCTGTGGTTCGGGGCGCACCCCGGCGATCCGTCCACGGTGCACACCGCCGAGGGTCCGCGGTCGCTGCTGGAGGTGATCGATGCCGACCCCGTCGCTGCTCTCGGCGCCGCCGTCGTCGACGCGTTCGGTCCGCGGTTGCCCTTCCTGCTGAAGCTGCTCGCCGCGGAGGAGCCGCTGTCGCTGCAGGCTCACCCGTCTCTCGATCAGGCGAGGGAGGGCTTCGCACGTGAGAACGTCGCCGGTGTTCCGATGGACTCGCCTGTACGCAACTATCGCGATGCCAGCCACAAGCCCGAGGTGGTCGTGGCGTTGACGCGGTTCGAGGCCCTCGCAGGGTTCCGCGACCCTGCCGCCACGATCGATCTGCTGCGCTCACTGGACGTCCCCGAATTGGCACCGTACACGAATATGCTTGCAGCACAAGCGGACTCCGATGGTCTGCGGGCAGTGTTCACATCCTGGATCACGCTGCCGCAAAGTGCGCTCGACCAGATTCTTCCCGCCGTCCTCACCGCGTGTGTCGGCGCGCTGGCCGGCGGGGAGAGCGCTCACACCCGGGAGTTGCAGACCACCCTCGAATTGGGCGAGGCGTATCCCGGCGACGGCGGCGTGTTGGCCGCGTTGCTGCTCAACCGCGTAACCCTCGAACCCGGCCAGGCGCTCTACCTCGACGCCGGCAACCTGCACGCCTACCTGCGCGGCACTGCGGTGGAGGTGATGGCCAACTCCGACAACGTCCTTCGCGGTGGTCTGACCCCGAAGCACGTCGACGTCCCCGAGTTGCTGCGGGTGCTCGACTTCTCATCGGTGGACGCACCGGTCATCGAGGCCGGCGGCGAAACCGGCTCGTTACAGCGCTACCCGACACCCGCGCCGGAGTTCGCGATCTCTCGTCTCGACCTCGATCCGGGATCCGAGTTCACCGTCACCGCACAGGGTTCCGGGCCGATGATGGTCCTGGTGACATCCGGCGAACTGACCGCACGTGGCGCCCGGGGCAGCCTGGGTGTCCCGCGCGGGTCGGCGCTGTGGGTGCCGGCCGCCGATCCGGATCCGGTCGTCGCCGCCGTGGGCGGGTCCGCGACGGCCTTCGTGGTCACGGTGGGCGAAGTCGGGGTGGGGGACAGCACGGTGGGGGAGGGCACGACATGACCGGGAAAGGAGAACACGTGGCCGGGTCGGCGCAGAGCACGTCGTCGGAGAACGTGGCCCCCCATGGGGGCGGTCACTCGGGCACGCGCGCGATCCTCGCCGCGCTCGCGGCCAACGCCGGGATCGCGCTGGCGAAGTTCGTCGGCTACCTGATCACGGGGTCGTCGTCGATGCTGGCCGAGTCGGTGCACTCGGTGGCCGACACCGCCAACCAGGGTCTGTTGCTGCTCGGGCAACGGCGCGCACGGCGCGACGCGGACGAGCTGCACCCGTTCGGATACGGCCGCAACCGCTACTTCTACTCGTTCGTGGTGGCGCTGGTTCTGTTCACTCTCGGTGCGCTGTTCGCCATCTACGAGGGTGTGCACAAGATCATGCACCCGGAACCGCTGACCGCACCGATCGTGGCGGTGGTGATCCTGGCGATCGCGATCGGCCTCGAGAGCTTCAGTTTCCGCACCGCCATGGTCGAGTCGCGACCGTTGAAGGGATCGGCGTCGTGGTGGAGGTTCATCCGTAACTCGCGCAGCCCCGAACTACCGGTGGTTCTTCTCGAGGACACGGGCGCGCTGATCGGCCTGCTGTTCGCGCTCGGTGGCGTCGGGTTGACGCTGTTGACCGGTGATCCGGTGTGGGACGGCGTGGGTACCGTGGCCATCGGGGTGCTTCTCGCGGTGATCGCGATCATTCTGATCATCGAGATGCACAGCCTGCTCATCGGTGAGGGCGCGACGCAGGCGGAGAACACTGCAATCCTGGACGCTCTCGTCGACGGAACGTCCGTCGAGCGCGTCATCCATTCGCGTACCCAGTACCTCGGGCCGGACGAGATTCTGCTCGCCGCAAAGATCGCTGTTCGCCCGGGCTCGTCGATGGCGGAGGTTGCCGACGCCATCAACGGCGCCGAGGCACGTGTTCGGGCCGCGGTGCCCGCGGCGCGCGTGATCTACCTCGAGCCCGATCTCGACCGGCGCGACGACACGGCCGACGCATCCCAGCACCACCGGACACCCTAGATATCGAAAACACCAGATCAGGAGCATTGTCATGACCACCTCAACGGGAGCCGGCCTCGAGGCCGACCGCATCGGGAACCTCGATTTCAAGGTGCGCGATCTCTCGCTCGCCGAGTTCGGTCGCAAGGAGATTCGCCTCGCCGAGCACGAGATGCCCGGGTTGATGGCTCTGCGTCGCGAGTACGCCGACGTCGCCCCGCTCAAGGGCGCGCGCATCTCCGGTTCGCTGCACATGACTGTGCAGACGGCCGTGCTGATCGAGACCCTCGTTGCGCTCGGCGCCGAGGTTCGCTGGGCGTCCTGCAACATCTTCTCCACCCAGGACCACGCTGCGGCCGCAGTCGTCGTCGGACCGCACGGCACACCCGACGCACCGCAGGGCACTCCTGTCTTCGCCTGGAAGGAGGAGTCGCTCGAGGAGTACTGGTGGGCGGCCGAGCAGATGCTCACCTGGCCCGACGCGCCCGACGGCACGCCGCGCCCGGTCAACATGATCCTCGACGACGGCGGCGACGCCACCATGCTGGTGCTCCGTGGTGCTCAGTTCGAGAAGGCCGGGGTGGTCCCGCCGATCGACGAGGACCAGCATTCCGACGAGTACCAGGTGTTCCTGAACCTGCTGCGCCGATCGCTCGAGGCGTCCACGACCAAGTGGACCGAGATCGCCGCATCCGTTCGCGGGGTCACCGAGGAGACCACCACGGGTGTGCTGCGGCTCTACCAGTTCGCCGCGGCCGGTGAGCTGACCTTCCCGGCGATCAACGTCAACGACTCGGTGACCAAGAGCAAGTTCGACAACAAGTACGGCACCCGGCACTCCCTGATCGACGGCATCAATCGCGGCACCGACGTACTCATCGGCGGCAAGTCGGTGCTGGTCTGCGGCTACGGAGACGTCGGCAAGGGCTGCGCCGAGGCGCTCAAGGGTCAGGGCGCGCGCGTCACCGTCACCGAGGCCGACCCGATCAACGCGCTCCAGGCGATGATGGACGGCTACGACGTGCGGACGGTCGACGAGTTCGTCGACAAGGCCGACATCATCATCACCTCGACCGGCAACCTCAAGATCATCACCTTCGAGCACATGCGTCGGATGAAGCACCAGGCGATCCTGGGCAACATCGGCCACTTCGACAACGAGATCGACATGGCCGGGCTCGAGAAGTCGCCCGAGGTCATCCGCGTCAACATCAAGCCGCAGGTCGACGAGTACGTCTTCAAGGACGGCCACTCGATCATCGTGCTGTCCGAGGGACGCCTGCTGAACCTGGGCAACGCCACCGGTCACCCGTCGTTCGTGATGAGCAACAGTTTCTCCAACCAGGTCATCGCGCAGATCGAGCTGTGGACCAAGCCGTCGGAGTACGACAACGAGGTCTACCGCCTGCCCAAGCACCTCGACGAGAAGGTCGCGCGCATCCACGTCGAGGCGCTCGGCGGGTCCATCACCAAGCTCACCAAGGAGCAGGCCGAGTACATCGGCGTGGACGTCGAGGGTCCCTACAAGCCCGAGCACTACCGCTACTGAATCTGCCGTGCTCATCGCGATCGAGGGTGTCGACGGCGCTGGGAAGAACACCCTGTCGGAAGCGTTGACAACGTCGTGGACCGCCCGGGGGCTGACCGTGGTGCGCGTGGCGTTCCCGCGGTACGGGGTGTCGGTGCACGCCGACCTCGCCTCGGAGGCTCTCGGTGGCGCGCACGGTGACCTGGCGTCGTCGGTCAACGCGATGGCACTGCTGTTCGCGCTCGACCGTGCTGCAGCTGCCGAGCAGTTGCGGGAGGCGACGTCCACAGCCGACGTGGTGCTGCTCGACCGGTACGTGGCCAGCAATGCCGCCTTCTCGGCTGCGCGCACCGGGGTCGGTGCGCGCAGCGGCGTCGTCGAGTGGGTGCGGGCGCTCGAGTTCGACCGGTTTCGGCTGCCGGTGCCGAACATCCAACTGCTGCTGGGGGTACCGGTGGAGGTTGCTCGCGAGCGCGCCCGTCGACGCGAGGAGGGCGACACCACCCGCACGCGGGATGCGTACGAACGGGATTCGGGCCTACAACTACGCACCGCGCAGGTCTACGCCGAACTTGCCGACCTCGGCTGGGTGAGCCCGTGGCACGTCCTCGACGCCAGTCCGATCGACACCGTTGCCGTCGACGAACTCGCCGACCTGCTTCTCAATGACGCCGCACCGGCGTCGGGGATGACACCATAGGGGCCATGAAGCCACGAATTCTGGTTGTGGACGACGACACGGCGCTCGCCGAGATGCTCACCATCGTCCTGCGCGGAGAGGGTTTCGAGCCGTTCGTCGTCGGGGACGGAACGCAGGCTCTGGCCGCTGTGCGTGAGAACCGTCCCGATCTGGTTCTGCTGGATCTGATGCTCCCCGGGATGAACGGGATCGATGTCTGCCGCGTTCTGCGAGCCGACTCCGCCGTCCCGATCGTGATGCTCACGGCCAAGACCGACACCGTGGACGTGGTGCTCGGGCTCGAGTCCGGTGCCGACGACTACATCATGAAGCCGTTCAAGCCCAAGGAACTCGTCGCCCGCGTGCGTGCCCGCCTGCGTCGCACCGACGACGCCCCGGCCGAGTTGTTGACCATCGGAGACGTCGAGGTCGATGTTCCTGCGCACAAGGTCACCCGCGCGGGACGGCCGATCTCGCTGACACCGCTCGAGTTCGACCTGTTGGTCGCCCTGGCCCGCAAGCCGCGCCAGGTGTTCACCCGTGAGGTTCTGCTCGAACAGGTGTGGGGGTACCGCCACGCCGCCGATACCCGGCTGGTGAACGTGCACGTGCAGCGTCTGCGGTCGAAGGTCGAAACAGATCCGGAGAACCCCGAGGTGGTGCTCACCGTGCGCGGCGTCGGCTACAAGGCCGGCCCACCGTGACCGGATCGCCCCTGCAGCGGCGCCCGTGATCCTCCGGCGATCGCGGCGGCGCATCAACGGCACGTTCGCGCCGGTTGTCCGATGGCTCCGCTCGGTCGGACGATCCGCAGCTAGAACGTGGCGTCGGTCCCTCCAACTGCGGGTGGTCGTCTCGACGCTGACGCTCTCGCTCATCGTCATCACCATCCTCGGTGTGGTGCTCACCGGGCAGATCACCGACCGTCTGCTCGAGACCAAGCTCGACGCTGCCACCAAGGAGCTCGCACGCTCACGCACCACCGTCGAGACTCTCCTCGCGGGGTCGGACGACTCCACCGTCCTGCAGAGCCGGCTGCAGTCCGTGCGGTCCTCGCTGACCAACCGGGACACCGATTCCGGGCCCGCGACGAGTGCCGCAGGCGCCTTCGACCCGGTTCTGATCGTCGCAGGCGACGGCACGCGAGCGCAGGCGTCGTCCGGTCCGGCCGATCAGATCCCCGAGGCCCTGCGCGCGTTCGTGCAGGCCGGGCAGATCAGCTACCAGTACACCTCCGTCCGCGACCCCTCCGGCTACACCGGACCGGCGCTGCTCGTGGGCACCCCGACCTCGTCGAACCTCTCGACCCTCGAGCTGTACCTGGTGTTCCCGCTCGGCGGTGAGGACCAGAGCCTGCAACTGGTGCGCGGCACCCTCCTCATCGGCGGCGCGGCGCTGCTGGTGCTTCTCGCCGCGATCTCGATGCTGGTGACGCGCCAGGTGGTGGTGCCGATCCGGTCTGCGTCCCGGATCGCGGTTCGGTTCGCGGACGGTCGCCTCAAGGAGCGCATGCCCGTACGCGGCGAGGACGACATCGCGCGACTGGCGATGTCCTTCAACGAGATGGCCGAGAGTCTGTCCAAGCAGATCACCCAGCTCGAGGAGTTCGGCAATCTGCAGCGCCAGTTCACCTCCGACGTCTCCCATGAGCTACGTACGCCGCTGACCACCGTGCGGATGGCGGCCGAGCTGATCCACGACGGCAGTGACGACCTGCCCCCGTCGATGCGCCGATCCTCGGAACTGCTCGTCAACGAACTCGACCGATTCGAGAGCCTGCTCGGTGATCTGCTCGAGATCTCCCGCCACGACGCCGGTGTCGCCGAGCTGGCCTCCGAGCAGCTCGACGTGCGCCTGTGCGTCAAGGCTGCGGTCTCGACGGTGCGTCACCTGGCCCGCGACACGGGAACGGAACTGATCATCGATCTGCCCGACGAACCCGTGGTGGCCGATGTCGACCCCCGGCGGGTCGAGCGGGTGCTGCGCAACCTTCTGGCCAACGCCATCGATCACGGTGAGGGCAAACCTGTGCTGTTGCGGGTGCGAGCCGACGACGACGCGGTTGCCGTCGTGGTGCGCGACCAGGGCATCGGACTGCGCCCGGGTGAGGAGAAACTGGTGTTCAACCGGTTCTGGCGATCGGATCCGTCGCGAGTTCGGCGGTCCGGCGGTAGTGGCCTGGGCCTGGCGATCAGTGTGGAGGACGCGCTCCTGCACGACGGTCGACTCGACGCGTGGGGCGAGCCCGGCAAGGGCGCCAGCTTCCGGCTCACACTTCCTCGCAAGCGCGGTCGCAAACTCGCCGAGAGCCCGCTGCCCCTCGTCCCCGGTCGGGGGGTGCGCCCGTGACATCCCCACCCGTGACACCCCCACCCGTGATCCGCCCACCCGCGACCCGCCGTGTGCTGATCGTGCTGGTGGCGTTGAGCGCCCTGCTGTCCGGTTGCGCGAGCCTGCCCACGTCGTCGTCACCGCAGTCGCTGGGGACGGTGGCCCGCGGACCGGAGGCGCCCGCGGTGCCGGTGCCGGTGCCGGGTCGTGAACCGCAGTTGATCGTCCGCGATTTCGTCAAGGCGAGCACCGATCCCACCAGCGGTCATGCCGCGGCCCGTCAGTTCCTCACCCCCGGCGCGGCCGGGCAGTGGAACGACGGTGCCAGCGCGACGATCGTCGACAAACTCGACGTGCTCGAGGACTCCCGCGACAACGAGTTCGCGCAGTACACCATTCGTGCCAACCGGGTCGGTCGACTCGAGCAGGGTGGCCAGTACGCCACCGACGACGGGTCGTTCGAGGTCCAGGTGACCTTGACGAAGATCGACGGGGAATGGCGGCTGGCGTCGGTACCGCGGGGAGTGATCATGGACCGCGCTCAGTTCCTGGGCAGCTACCAGCGCCGTTCGGTGTACTTCCTCGACCCGACCGGAACCAACCTGGTTCCTGATCCGCGCTGGGTGTCGGTGTCGCAGGACTCGCTGACCGGCGAGCTGATGGGCACCTTGCTGGCGGGCCCGCGGACCAGCCTCGCACCGGCCGTGGTCTCCCGCCTGGCCTCGGTCAACCTGAGCGGTCCGATCACCAAGGCCGACGGAAGACCGGGCGCGGTCGGGGTCGGACTAGGCGGCGTCCGTGTCGACTTCGCCGGGTTGTCGGACATGGCCCCGGACCTTCGCCGCCAACTGGCAGCCCAGGTTGTGTGGACGCTGGCGTCGGCGGACATATCCGGCCCCTACGTGCTGAACGCGGACGGTGCCCCGCTCGATCCGGCGGTGCCGAACGGCTTCTCCACGGCCGATCTGGCGTCGTTCGATCCGGTCGCCGTGGCCGGATCGGCGATGGGCCTGCACGCGCTGGTGAGCGGTGACCTGGTTCGCGTGCAGGAGAACAACTCCGTCGAACCGGTGGAGGGGTACTTCGGCACGGCCGACAATCTGCGATCGGTCGCGCTGTCGTCGGACGGCACGCTGGTGGCCGCGGTTGCCGCCACGGGCCGCCCCTCGCCCGCGCTGCCGGACGCCCTGGTGGTGGGAACCTACGGCGGCGGAGCCTTCCCCGTGGCGGACGGGGTGTCGATCACCAGGCCGACCTGGGGTCCGGACCGCGACGCGGTGTGGGCGGTCGTGGACGGTGTGTCGGTGATCCGAGCAGCGCGCGATCCCCAGAGCGGGCAGGTGACCGTCGCGTCCGTCGACTCGTCGGCCCTGTCCTCGGCAGGGGGACGCATCGCGGAACTGCGGCTCTCACGCGACGGAACCCGGGCCGCCCTGATCATCAGCGGCGCCGTGTACGTCTCCACGGTGGTCCGGGACGCGTCGGGCAAGTTCTCGCTGCAGGCGCCGACGGCCGTGGCCACCGGCCTCGGCGGGGCGGCGATCTCACTGGACTGGAGCACGGGCGACACCATCGTGGTGGCGCGGGCCGGCAGTGATGTGCCTGTGGTCGCCGTCGTGGTGGACGGGTCGAGGCTCGACGCGCTGCCCAATCGGAATCTGACCGTTCCGGTCGTTCTGGTCGACGCGACGGCGACCACGGTGTTCGTCGCCGATTCTCGGGCGGTCTTCGAGATCGACAACGCGGATCCGTCCAACGACCGCTACTGGCGTGAGGTGGCCGGATTGACCGGCAGCGGCGCCGAGCCGGTTCTGCCCGGCTGATCGCTCCGCATGCGTGTTGTGCTGCGTCGGCAGTGTCGGTGCCGCGGTACACGATGGCGTACATGTGGACCCTGATGGACCTCGTCCTGCCCCGATCGTGCGGCGGGTGTGCCCGCCCGGGCAGCGACTTCTGTGACGCCTGCCGGAGTGCGCTGGCGGGTCCGCCCGTCCGGGTGAACCCGCGGGTCGCCGCCGGCGTCCCGGTGTGGGCGCTCGGCCCCTACAGCGGCCCGCACCGCCGCGCAGTGATCGAGGCCAAGGAGCGCGGGCGTCGTGACCTGGGCGCTCATCTCGGGTACGCGCTCGCCGCCGGTGTGCGCACCTTGCGCGAGCAGGGTGAGCTCGACCCCTGGCAACTGCGCTCGCTGGTATTGGTTCCCGCCCCGTCCCGCGCCCGCGCAGCCCGAGCGCGAGGCGGCGACCCGGTGGCGCGCATGGCGGACGGGGCCGCACGGGCACTGGGTTCGGAGGGTGCGCGTGTGGCGCGGTGCCTGCGTCT
Organism: Rhodococcus sp. AZ1; assembly: GCF_054979605.1. Taxonomy (NCBI): domain Bacteria; kingdom Bacillati; phylum Actinomycetota; class Actinomycetes; order Mycobacteriales; family Nocardiaceae; genus Rhodococcus; species Rhodococcus sp. AZ1. Next base: position 188,534 of record NZ_JBUEQF010000006.1, on the reverse strand, counting down.
GGATCGCCGCACTCGCGACTCGGTGGGGTTGTCGGCCCGGGCACGTCGGGACAATCTCGCGGGCCGGGTGGCGGTTCGGACACATCCGCGGGCACGGTCGGTGGTGCTGGTCGACGATGTGGTGACCACGGGGGCCACCTCGGCCGAGAGCGTCCACGCTCTGGCGCGCCGCGGCGTTCGGGTGGATGCGGTTCTGGTGGTGGCTGCGGTGCCCTGAGACGTATGTGTGAATTGTCGGTGAATGCTGGCAGAGCGGTTGGCGACGGTATAGGTTCGGGCATACCCGATACCGGAGGAGGTGGTGCTCACTCATCCTGGCGCCGGGCGGATCCCCTTCCCGGTGCGTACGAACAATTCGCCGCAATATGCCACGCGGACAACCGATCTGCCATGGCGCGGCCACAATCGGGAGGTTCACATGACCACACAGTCCACGACATCCGTCACCGCCGAGACCATTTTCGCCGACGACGACCGTCCTGCGAATCCCGGCATGCGCGCCGAGGTCGTAGTCAAGGGCCGCAACGTCGAGATACCCGACCATTTCCGAATCTACGTGTCCGAGAAACTTGCTCGGCTCGAACGGTTCGATCCGACCATTCATCTCTTCGACGTGGAACTGTTCCACGAACGCAATCGTCGGCAGGCCAAGAACTGCCAGCAGGTCGAGATCACCGTCCGTGGCAAGGGCGCCGTCGTTCGCGCGGAGGCATGCGCCGACAGCTTCTACGCCGCACTCGAGTCCGCCACCGACAAGCTCGAGGAGCGACTGCGCCGGGCCAAGGACCGGCGTCGCGTGCACCACGGGGAGAAGACGCCCACCTCCGTTGCGCGTGCGACGGCGTCGCTGGCCGCCGAGGCGCTCGGAGCGACCGAACCCGAGATCGACCCGTGGAGCGTCGACGACTCCTCGACCGGGCCCGGCCGCATCGTGCGCACAAAGACACATTCCTCGGCCCCGATGTCGGTCGACGACGCCCTGTACGAGATGGAACTGGTCGGCCACGACTTCTATCTGTTCCATGACAGCGCCACCGACAGGCCGTCCGTTGTCTACCGTCGGCACGCCTTCGATTACGGCCTGATCAGACTCACCTGACGGGTACGCCTACCATGGTGGCGCGCTGGTGCACACCGGCGCGCCACTGTGCACCCGAGGATTGAGGACGAGTAACCACCGTGCCTGCACTGTCTTTTTCCAAGTTGCTCCGTTTCGGTGAAGGTCGCATGGTCAAGCGGCTCAAGCACATCGCCGAGCATGTGGGGACCCTCTCCGACGACGTCGAGGCCCTCAGCGACGCCGAGCTGCGGGCGAAGACCGACGAGTTCAGGACTCGGTACAGCGACGGTGAAACGCTCGACGACCTGCTGCCCGAGGCATTCGCAGTGGCCAGGGAGGCGTCGTGGCGGGTTCTCTCGCAGCGCCACTTCGACGTGCAGGTGATGGGTGGCGCGGCGCTGCACTTCGGCAACATCGCCGAAATGAAGACCGGTGAGGGCAAGACCCTGACCTGCGTTCTTCCCGCGTACCTCAATGCCATCTCCGGTGACGGTGTGCACGTGGTGACCGTCAACGACTACCTCGCCAAGCGCGACTCCGAGTGGATGGGCCGCGTGCACCGCTTCCTCGGTCTGTCGGTCGACGTGATCCTGTCGGGCATGTCACCGGCCGAGCGCCGCGAGGCGTATGCCGCCGACATCACCTACGGCACCAACAACGAGTTCGGTTTCGACTACCTGCGCGACAACATGACCCATTCCCTCGAGGAGCTGGTCCAGCGCGGGCACAACTTCGCCATCGTCGACGAGGTCGATTCGATTCTGATCGACGAGGCTCGCACGCCGCTCATCATCTCGGGCCCTGCCGACGCCTCGAGCAAGTGGTACGCCGAGTTCGCGCGCATCGCGCCGCTGCTGAAGCCGGACGTGCACTACGAGGTGGATATCAAGAAGCGGACCGTCGGCGTCCACGAAGCCGGGGTGGAGCTGGTCGAGGATCAGCTCGGCATCGACAACCTCTACGAGGCTGCCAACTCCCCGCTGGTGAGTTACCTCAACAACGCGATCAAGGCCAAGGAGCTCTACACCAGGGACAAGGATTACATCGTCCGTGACGGCGAGGTGATCATCGTCGACGAGTTCACCGGTCGTGTGCTGGTCGGCCGCCGCTACAACGAGGGCATGCATCAGGCGATCGAGGCCAAGGAGCGGGTGGAGATCAAGGCCGAGAACCAGACGCTGGCCACGATCACGCTGCAGAACTACTTCCGCCTCTACGACAAGCTGTCCGGGATGACCGGTACGGCCGAGACCGAGGCAGCCGAGCTGCACCAGATCTACTCGTTGGGCGTCATCCCGATCCCCACCAATCGGCCCATGATCCGCACCGACAACGGTGATCTGATCTACAAGACCGAGGAGGCCAAGTTCACCGCGGTCGTCGACGATGTGGTCGAGCGGCACGAGAAGGGTCAGCCGGTCCTGATCGGCACCACCAGCGTCGAGCGCTCGGAATACCTGTCCAAGCAGTTCACCAAGCGCGGTGTGGTGCACAGCGTGCTAAACGCCAAGTTCCACGAGCAGGAAGCCACCATCATCGCCGAGGCCGGTCGCTCGGGGGCGGTCACCGTGGCCACGAACATGGCCGGTCGCGGTACCGACGTGGTGCTCGGCGGCAACCCCGACATTCTCGCCGACCTGGTTCTGCGCAAGCAGGGTCTGGATCCGACCGAGACGCCCGAGGACTACGAGGCGGCGTGGGAGCCGACGCTCGAGAAGGTCAAGGCCGAGGTCAAGGCGGACGCCGAGAAGGTTCGCGAGGCGGGTGGTCTCTACGTTCTGGGCACCGAGCGGCACGATTCGCGTCGCATCGACAACCAGCTGCGTGGCCGCTCGGGTCGCCAGGGTGACCCGGGGGAGTCGCGGTTCTACCTCTCGCTCGGTGACGAGTTGATGCGTCGATTCAACGGCGCGGCGCTCGAGTCGATCATGACGCGCCTGAACCTGCCCGACGACGTGCCCATCGAGGCGAAGATGGTCTCCAAGGCCATCAAGAGCGCGCAGACCCAGGTCGAGCAGCAGAACTTCGAGATCCGCAAGAACGTCCTCAAGTACGACGAGGTGATGAACCAGCAGCGCACCGTCATCTACGACGAGCGTCGGCGCATCCTGCGCGGGGAGGACATGGAGGGCCAGATCGAGGCCATGATCACCGACGTGCTCACCGCCTACGTGGACGGCGCGACCGCGGAGGGGTACGTCGAGGACTGGGACCTCGATCAGCTGTGGACGGCCCTGAAGACGCTGTACCCGATCGGGATCTCGCACAAGGACCTCACCGGTGAGGACGAGTTCGGCGAGAAGGGTGATCTGTCGCGCGACGACCTGCTCGAGGCGCTGCTCGAGGACGCCCGCGCGGCCTACGCGCGCCGGGAGGCGGAGATCGACGCGATCGCCGGTGAGGGCGGTATGCGGGAACTCGAGCGCCGCGTCCTGCTGTCGGTTCTCGACCGCAAGTGGCGCGAGCACCTGTACGAGATGGACTACCTCAAGGAGGGCATCGGCCTGCGGGCGATGGCCCAGCGCGATCCACTCGTCGAGTACCAGCGCGAAGGCTACGACATGTTCACCGGCATGCTCGACGGCATGAAGGAGGAATCCGTCGGATTCCTGTTCAACCTTCAGGTCGAGGCGGCACCGCAGGAGGCGCCGAGTGTGGCCGCGTCGGCGGGCCTGCAGGTCGGCGCCGGTCTGCGCTCTCCCGTCGCGGCGGCGGCACCGACACCCGCACCGGCAGCAATGTCCTACTCGGGGCCGAACGAGGATGCCGAGCCCACGGTGCGGCGTGACGCCCCCGCGACGCCGGAGGGAACGCGGCGGGAACGCCGTGAGGCCGCCCGCGCCGGCGCACGCACCACCAAGCGCCCGCCGAAGTCCAAGAAGCGTCGCTGACAGGGTGCGCTGACGGTCGACTGCTCTCAGGACAGTCGCACCGCGGTGACCGTCCACCGGCCGTCGGTCCGACCTCGGTCGAGACGGCCGGCGAAGGCGAAGACGCGGTCACCGCGGCTGTACGTGCACACCACCTCGGCGACGTCCGGGGCCACGAGCTGTACGTGCATACGTCCGGGGCGAGCGACACCCAGCCTGCGGCCGGGGATGGTGGCGGTGGTCAGCGAGGCGACCATCGACGTCACACCGGGCGCAACCATCGGGCCCAACCGGCTGGCCGCGCGTCGGCCGTCGATCACCTCGAGGATCGCGCGTACACCCAGCTCCGCCGCTCGCAGGGCCTGCGCGTGGCGCAGCCGGGCGGCATTGTTCGCCCGATCGGAGTCCGCGCGCGGTGACCGCGAGCGTCCCGAGTGGGGTCCGACCCGCGGTGCGCTCGGTCGACGCGGCGGCCGATGTGCCTCGCCCGAGCCCGTGAGCGGCGGCTCCGAGCGCGGTGCCCGGCTGACGTAGCCGGTGATCGGACGGGAATGGGCCATGGTCTCTCCTCTGGCATGGGCCTGGAACTGTGGCATGTGCGCGGTGCGCGCGGTGGCATGTGCGCGGTGCGCGCGGTTGTCTCACGCGTGCGCAACGGACCCGAGGAGAGCGGGCGAGTAGCAGCATTGCACCGGAAGATTCGGTGCGCAATCCCCGATGGTGCCAGACTGTGGACAGATAGCGCTGTGGACAGATGGCGCTGTGGATGGATAACGCTGTGGGTTACGGCCGAGGTCGGAGGAGAACGAGATCGTCACCAGACTTACCCCCCAGGACGCGTCGTTCTATTTCCTCGAGGCGAGCACCACACCGATGCACGCCGGTTCGTTGGCGGTGTTCCGGGTTCCGCGCTCGGGCTTCGGGTACGAGGATCTGTTGACGTTGGTCGAATCGCGTCTGGCTCTCGTGCCGCGGTATCGGCAGAAGGTACGCGAGGTCGCCGGTGGTCTGGCCCGCCCGGTGTGGGTGGACGACACGGACTTCGACATCTCCTACCACATTCGCCGTTCCGCACTGCCCAAGCCGGGATCGGAGGACCAACTCCACGATCTCGTCGCCCGCCTGACCTCCCGTCCGCTCGACCGCACCCGGCCCCTGTGGGAGATGTATCTCGTGGAGGGGTTGAGCCGCAACAGGTTCGCCATCTTCACCAAGTCGCACTCGGCTCTGGTCGACGGCAAGTCCGCCCTCGAGATCAGCCAGGTGATCCTCGACGCGAGCAAGACCCCACCGCCGGCCGCGGAGGAGTTGTGGATGCCCAACCCCGAGCCGTCGGGTGCGGAACTGATGCTGCTCGCGTTGGCGGACACCGTCACTCGGCCCGGTGAGGGTGTCGAGGCGGTCCGACACGCGGTGTCGGATGCCGCGAGTGTGGCCACCACAGCGCTGCGCGACCTGGGCAACCTCATGGCCGTCGTCCGGACCGCCGCGGCGTCGACCTCCGACAGCCCGCTCAACGTCCCCATCTCGCGCAATCGACGCTTCTCGGTGGCGCGCACCGATCTCGACGACTATCGGCGTGTGCGCGCGAAGTTCGGCGGCAACATCAACGACGTGGTGCTGGCGGTGGTCTCGGGTGCGCTGCGGAACTGGCTGCTCTCGCGCGGTGAACCGATCTCGGAGTCGACCACGGTCCGTGCGCTGGTCCCGATGTCGGTCTACGTCGCCGACGAGGAGTCCGAGGCCGACGACGGCTCGGTCGCCGAGCAGGTGAGCGGTGAGCCGTCGAGCGAGGTGTCCTCGTTGGTGGTGGACCTGCCCGTCGGGGAGCCCAACGCCGTGGTGCGCCTGTCGCACCTGTCCCACGCCCTCGAGGTTCAGCTCGGTCACCGCGCCGGCGTCACCGCGGGCACCCTGATGCGGCTGTCGGGTTTCGCTCCTGCCACGTTGCATGCAGTGGGAGCCCGGGTGGGGAGCAGCATCTCGCAGCGTGTGTTCAATCTGGTGGTGACCAACGCGCCCGGTCCGCAGTTCCCGCTCTACGTCGGTGGTGCGCGCATGCTGGAGATGTACCCGGTACCGCCGCTGTTGAAGAATCAGGCACTGAGCATCGGACTGACTTCCTACGACGGCAGTGTCTACTACGGTGTCAACGCCGATCGGGCGGCCATGCCCGACGTCGAGGTCATCACCGCTCTGCTCCACGAGGCTCTCGAGGAGCTTCTCGACGCCGTGGGCGACGGTCAACCGTGATCGGCCGCGCGGGCGCCGTGCCCCGCCCCGACGGGGGTCGCGGTCGGGACGATCGCGCAGACGTGAGGGGTCTCGGATGAGAATCTTCGTGCCGGCCACCATCGCGGTACTGCACACGTTGGTCGAGGATCGACAGATCAGCCCGGTCAGCCGCACGGCGTTCGGTGTCACCCCGGCGCTGCGCGAGGCCTACTCCTCCGGCGACGACGACGAGCTCGCCGAGGTGGCGATGAACGAGGCCGCGCGAGCATCGCTGCGGTTGCTGGCCACCGAGGTCTCCGACGCGGACGGCGCCTCCGACGCGGAGCCGGTGGTTCGGTACCGTCGAGCCGTGATTGCCGCCGATGTCGACAATGTCACGCTTCGTCCCGATCTGGACGACGCCGTCGTACGGTTGCCACAGCTGCTGACCATGGCCGACGTGGCCAGTGTGCACGTCGATCTCGCCGAGGCCGAACCGGCCGTCCAGGCCGCGGTCGAGGTGGTCGATGCTGCAGATCTGGGCGATCCCGACGCCGAGTTCGTGGTCGGAGACGCGGAGGATCATCAGTTGGCGTGGTACGCGCCGCAGGAGCTCCCGTTCCTGCTCGAACTTCTCTGAAGGCCGGTGCACTCGTCCGGTTCGCTCTGAAAGGTGTATCACTGCAATGGGTCTCAAGGACTGGCTGACCAGACCGGCGGCCGACGTCTCGTCCCCGCAACGCCCCGTGGCGAACATGATTCGCGGTGCCGTGACGCGGCTGACCACCCCGCTGTTGCCGGACGACTATCTGCACCTGGCCAATCCGCTGTGGTCCGCACGCGAGTTGCGTGGGCGGGTGGTGCGGGTGGAGAAGGAGACCGAGACCTCGGCGACCATCGTGATCAAGCCGGGATGGGGCTTCGACTTCAACTACCGACCCGGCCAGTACATCGGTATCGGACTGCACATAGATGGCCGATGGCACTGGCGTTCGTACTCGCTGACCTCGCTGCCGGACTGGCACGACAAGGAGATCTCCATCGCCGTGAAGGCGATGCCCGAGGGATTTCTCTCGAGTCACCTGGTGGGCGGGATTCCGGAAGGCACCATCGTGCGGCTCGCCGCGCCCAAGGGTGACTTCGCTCTGCCCGACCCTCCGCCGGCCAAGGTGCTGTTCATCACCGCAGGCAGCGGGATCACTCCGATCATCGGAATGCTGCGCAGCCTCGATCGCCGCGGCGAGATGACCGACGTGGTTCACGTGCACTCGGCTCCGGTTGCCGAGGAGGTGATGTTCGGGCGCGAACTCGCCGAGCTCGATGCCCGTCACCCGAGTTTCGTCTCCCACGTGCAGCTGACCCGCTCGGACGGCAAGTTCGACCTCTCCTCGCTCGACGAGGTGTTCCCGGACTGGCGGGAGCGGCAGGCGTGGGCGTGTGGCCCGGTGGCGATGCTCGACGAGATCGAATCGCTGTACGAGTCGGCGGAGATCCGCGACCAGCTGCACACCGAGCGGTTCGAGATCGCGCGGGCGGGTGCGGTCGGGGAAGGGGGCACCGTGACGTTCGGTCGCTCCGGTCGCACGGTCGAGCTCGACGGCGCCACCACCCTGCTCGAAGCGGGGGAGAAGCTCGGCGTCGCGATGCCGTTCGGATGCCGGATGGGTATCTGCCAGACCTGCGTGGTGGCGGTCACCGCCGGCCACGTCCGCGATCTGCGCTCGGGGCGTGAACATGCTGCCGGCGATCGGATCCAGACGTGTGTGTCCGCCGCGGCAGGGGACTGCACGCTCGATCTCTGACGTGACGTCCGAGATGTCCGATCGCGCATGTTGTCGGCTATCCTCGGCAGAGGACGGCACCTGCCGTCCGAGCGGACCACCTCGCTCGTACACTTCGGCTCCGAACACCTAGCGGGGGACCCACCGTGGCCATCACGGACATCAAGGAATTCGCTCATCTGACCGACTCCGACATCGAGGCCCTCGGCCGTGAACTCGACGCCATTCGGCGCGATGTCGAAGAGTCGCGTGGAGCGTCCGATGCTCGCTACATCCGTCGCACCATCGCCGCGCAGCGGATTCTCGAGGCTGCGGGTCGCCTGCTGATCCTGGGGTCGAAGTCCAAGTGTTCGGCCGCACTCGGCTCCGGTGTCCTCGCCGTTGCCAAGATCGTCGAGAACATGGAACTCGGCCACAACATCAGCCACGGTCAGTGGGACTGGATGAACGATCCGGAAATCCATTCCACGACGTGGGAGTGGGACATGACCGGCCCGTCGGCGCACTGGAAGCGCGCCCACAACTATTCGCACCACCTCTACACCAACATCGTCGGGATGGACGACGACGTGGGCTTCGGCATTCTCCGAATGACTCGCGACGAGAAGTGGCGCCCGATCAACGCCCTGCAGCCGCTGGCGAACGTGCTCTTGGCGATGACCTTCGAGTGGGGCATCGCGCTGCACGATCTGTCCGCGGCCAAGGATGCCGAGGGTGGCCCCCGCTATTCGCTGACCACCGGTCCCAACCGCGAGTTCGTTCGCAAGATCGTGCGACAGGTCGCCAAGGACTTCGTGATCTTCCCGGCGCTGTCCGGACCGTATGCGGGGCGCGCGCTGCTGGCCAACGCCAACGCGAACCTGATCCGGAATCTGTGGGCCTACGCGGTCATCTTCTGCGGTCACTTCCCCGATGGGGCCGAGAAGTTCACCATGGGCCAGTTCGACAACGAGACGCACGAGGAGTGGTACCTGCGCCAAATGCTGGGCAGTGCGAACTTCTCCGCCGGTCGGGCCATGGCGTTCATGAGCGGCAACCTGTGCTTCCAGATCGAGCACCACCTCTTCCCCGATCTACCGAGCAACCGCTACGCCGAGGTGGCTGTCCGCGTGCGCGAGTTGTGCGACAAGTACGACCTGCCGTACACCACCGGGCACATCACCGGTCAGTACTGGTTGGCGCTGCGCACCATCTACAAGCTCTCGTTGCCGGACAGGTTCCTGCGGTCGACGTCCGACAACGCCCCGGAAACCAGCTCGGAGCGCAGGTTCCATTCTGCCGGCCAGGCGATGGTGGATCGTCTTCGATTCGACCCGGTGACCGGGCGCAAGCGTGGGCTGCGCTCGGCACTGCGGGAGGCGCGGCTCGAGGCTCGTCACGTGTACGACTCCGCGAAGAGCCGTGCGCACCTTGCGCGCGGTTAGGCGGATCACACTTACGGAAACGTAACCTACGGCCGCGTAACTTACGCTATCGTTGGTCTGAAGCTCGGCACCGTCAATGGTGGCGACCCACAGTCCGAGGAGCGCGACGATGGCCATTTCCGATGTCAAGGAATATGCCCACCTGACCGAGGCCGATGTCGAGGCTCTCGGCCATGAGCTCGATTCCATCCGACGTGAGATCGAGAGCTCACGCGGGGAGCGCGATGCGCGCTACATCCGCAACACGATCCGACTGCAGCGCTCCCTCGAGATCGCCGGTCGCACCATCCTGCTCGCAGGCAAGAAGCGCCCGGCCTGGTTGGCGGGCACCGCCCTGCTCGGGCTGTCGAAGATCATCGAGAACATGGAGATCGGCCACAACGTCATGCACGGCCAGTGGGACTGGATGAACGATCCGGAGATCCACTCCACGTCCTGGGAGTGGGACAACACCGGTCCAGCCGAACACTGGAAGCAGACCCACAACTACATTCACCACAAGTACACCAACGTGCTCGGCATGGACGACGACATCGGGTACGGCCTCATCCGCGTCACACGTGATCGTCGCTGGACCCCGTTCAATGCCGGCAACCTCGTCTACAACACGCTCCTGATGCTGCTCTTCGAGTACGGCGTGGCGGTTCAGCACCTCGAGCTCGGCAAGGTTGTCGCCGGTAAGGCGGACAAGGCCGAGTTCCGCGAGAAGCTTCGGGACGTCGGTCAGAAGGTCGGACGTCAGATGGCCAAGGACTACGTGATCACCCCGGCCGTGACGTCGCTGTCCCCGCAGGGCAGCTTCCGCAAGACCGTCACCGCGAACATCGGCGCGAACATCATCCGCAACGTGTGGACCAACGCCGTGATCTTCTGCGGCCACTTCCCCGACGGCGCGGAGAAGTTCACCAAGGACGACCTCGAGAACGAGACGCAGGGCCAGTGGTACCTGCGTCAGATGCTCGGCAGTGCCAACTTCGAGGCGGGCCCGGTGCTGCGTTTCATGAGCGGCAACCTCTGCTATCAGATCGAGCACCACGTGTTCCCCGATCTCCCGAGCAACCGTCTGGTCGACATCTCCGTGCGCCTGCGTGAGCTGTGTGAGAAGTACGACCTGCCGTACACCACGGGGTCCTTCCCCGTGCAGTACGCCAAGTCCTGGCGGACCATCGCCAAGCTGTCTCTGCCCGACCGTTTCCTGACGGCCACGTCCGACGACGCCCCCGAGACCAGTTCCGAGCGTCGATTCGCCGGTCACACCACCTCCACCGTGGACCCGACGACCGGCGCACGTACAGGCCTGCTGACCGACCTGCGAGCAGCCCAGCGACGGCGTCGAGGCCTCTCGCGTCTGTTCTCGCGTCACTAGAAGCTCTCGTTGGTGGTCAACGCCACCATCAACTCACGCACGGCCTGGACGCGTTGACCGGCTCGACCGGTCAGCGCGTCCAGTTCGCATTCCGGGTCTGCGGGTGGTCCCAGGTGACTGCAGCCGCGGGGGCAATCCTGTGCGGCGTCCGCGAGGTCGGAGAACGCGGCAACCACATCGTTCGGGGAGATGTGCGCCAGGCCGAACGAGCGTATGCCGGGCGTGTCGATTACCCAGCCACCGGCCGGCAGGGGAAGGGCCACCGACTGGGTCGATGTGTGGCGTCCCTTACCCACCCCCGAGACCACACCCGTGGCCCGCTGCGCGCCCGGGACCATACGGTTGACCAGAGTCGACTTCCCCACGCCGGAGTGGCCGATCAGCGCCGAGACCGAGCCGGTGATCGTCTCGAGCAGCGGATCGAGAACCTGGTCTCGCCCGGCGCCGATCACGCGGAGGTCGAGATCGGCGAATCGCGCGGCGAAGTCGCCGGGATCGGCCAGATCGCTCTTGGTCAGGCACAGCACGGGGGACAGACCGCCCACGTAGGCGGCGATCATCGCGCGTTCGACGAATCCCGATCGTGGCGGCGGATCGGCCACCGCCACCACGATCAACAACAGATCGGCGTTGGCGACGACCACCCGCTCGTACGGGTCGGTGTCGTCGGCGGTCCGGCGCAGTACGGACGTGCGCTCGGCCACCCGCACGATGCGCGCGAGGGAGTCGACCGTGCCGGAGAGGTCGCCGACCACGCCGACACGATCGCCCACCACGATCGGTGTGCGGCCGAGTTCTCTCGCGCGCATCGCCACCACCACGCGATCGGGGTCGCCGCCCAGGGCACACCCCCACCGGCCGCGGTCCACGGTCACCACCATCGCGTCCTCGGCGTCGTCGTGCGTGGGCCGAGTCTTGGTGCGCGGGCGCGTCCCACGCCCCGGCCGGATGCGGACGTCGGACTCGTCGTATCGGCGCGGGGTCAGCGTGGGCCCGCCGTCGGTTCGAGCACGCTCGCCCACAGGTCGGTGAACCCGGGCAGTGTCTTGGCGGTGGTGTCGATGTCGTCGACCACGACGGCGGGGACCCGCAGACCGATCACGGCTCCGGCGGTGGCCATGCGGTGATCGGCGAACGCCGACCACGCGCCACCGTGCAGTGTCGACGGCCGTATCTCGAGTCCGTCGGCGGTCTCGGTCGCGTCGCCACCGAGTGCGCGGATGTTGCTCACCAAGCCGGCCAGTCGATCGGTTTCGTGTCCGCGCAGATGCGCGATCCCGAACAGATGTGAGGGCGAATCCGCCAGTACGGCCAGGGCCGCCACCGTCGGGGTCAGTTCGCCGATGTCGTGGAGATCGAGTTCGATTCCCGTCAGTCGGTCGGTGCCGGTCACCGTGAGAGCGCAGGCACCGGACGTCGACTCTTCGAGTTCGACCCGCGCGCCCATCGCGGTGAGGATGCCGCGGATCGCATCGCCCGGTTGGGTTGTCCGACGCGGCCAGTGCGGCACGGTGATTCGCCCGCCCGTCACTGCCGCTGCGGCGAGGAACGGTGTCGCGTTCGACAGGTCGGGCTCCACGGCCACGTCCCGTGCGGCGATCGGGCCCGGACGCACGGTCCACGACGCCGGCTCCGAGTCGTCCACCACCACCTCGGCTGCGCGCAGCATCTCGACGGTCATCTCGATGTGCGGCATCGACGGAACCGGTGCACCGACGTGCCGCACGGTGACCCCCGCGTCGAACCTGGCCGCGGACAGCAGCAGGCCGGAGACGAACTGTGACGAGCCGGATGCGTCGATCTCGACGGTGCCGCCACCGAGTGATCCTGTGCCGTCGATCGAGAACGGCAGCGCCGTTCCCGTCACCGCCGCTCCCAGCGTCCGAAGTGCGTCGAGGATCACCGTCTGCGGCCGGGTTCGAGCCTGCTCGTCACCGTCGAACACGGAGTGTCCCGTCGCAAGTGCGGCGAGGGGCGGAACGAACCGCATGACCGTCCCGGCGAGCCCGCAGTCGATTCGTCCGCCGCGCAGGGGCGCCGGCGTGACGACGATCGTGGTGCCGTCGACGTCGAGTTCTGCACCGAGGGTCTCGAGCGCACCGATCATCAGGTCGGTGTCGCGGCTTCGCAGGGCCCCGGTGATGGTGGACGCACCCGAGGCGAGCGCGGCCAGTACCAACGCGCGATTGGTGATGGACTTCGATCCGGGAAGTTCGACAACCGCGTCGTGGCGGACGGTCGCGGTCGGCGCAGTCCAGGGGCTCATGAGTTCATCTTCTCACCACCGGATCCCGGGGTCGGGAACACAGCGGTCCGGTGGGCTGTTGAAGCGAACGAAAAGCGTCAGGGCCACCGGCATGGTCGCCCTGCAGAGCCCACCACCGCACGCAGAGGGGTACTCCGATGTCCGCCGCCACGCTGGAACGACCGAGGCGATCCGGCCGTACGTCGGCAGCGGTAATCTTTCCCCTGATGGATACCCATGAAACCGACTCCGAAACCCCGGAGCAACTCACCGAGCGGTTCGAGCGCGACGCCCTACCGTTGCTCGACCAGCTCTACGGCGGTGCCCTGCGCATGACGCGCAACCCGGCCGATGCCGAGGATCTGGTCCAGGAGACCTACATCAAGGCCTTCTCGGCTTTCCGCAGCTTCCGAGAGGGCACGAACCTCAAGGCGTGGCTGTACCGCATCCTCACCAACACCTACATCAACTCGTACCGGAAGAAGCAGCGTCAGCCTGCGCAGTACCCGACGGACGAGATCACCGACTGGCAGCTCGCAGCCACCGCCGAGCACACCTCGCAAGGTCTGCGATCGGCTGAGGTCGAGGCTTTGGACGCGCTGCCCGACGACGACATCAAGGCGGCACTGCAGGCCCTTCCGGAGGAGTTCCGGATGGCCGTGTACTACGCGGACGTCGAGGGTTTCCCCTACAAGGAGATCGCGGAGATCATGGGAACGCCGATCGGGACCGTCATGTCCCGTCTGCATCGCGGTCGCAAGCAGTTGCGCGCGGAGCTGGCGGGAGTGGCCCGCGAGCGCGGCTTCGCGCGCGGCGAGACGAGCGGACACATGCACGAGGAGGTGGCGCCGTGACCGACGACAGTGGTCGCGAGCGAGAGGACGGTCATCTGCACGAGTCGGACCAGGAACTCGATCCGTTCGAGAACCTCGACTGTTCGGCGGTGATCGCCGATGTGTGGACGTTGCTCGACAACGAATGCGACGAGGCCTCCCGCGCGCGGGTGCAACGCCACCTCGATTCCTGCTCGTCGTGCCTGGCGCACTACGGCATCGAGGAGAAGGTGAAGTCGCTGGTCAGTCGTAAGTGCGGCGGTGACAAGGCACCGGACGGTCTGCGCGAACGCCTGATGGTGGAACTGCGCACATCGATCAGCATCGTCACCCTCGAGGAGTGATCGCACCGGGATGCTCCCGGAGACGACGAACGGCGAGGGCCGGACACCACCGGTGTCCGGCCCTCGCCGTCTCGAGACGTCAGCATCCTGCGCCGGTCGGCTCAGCTGTTCGGCCTCTTGCCGTGATTCGCCTTGTTGCCCTTGCGGCTGCGCTTCTTGCGTCCTCGCTTACCCATGTTCGGTGTTCCTCCTTCGATGCGTCGCCACAGTCTCCCACGTGTGGTTGGGTGGTCGACACAGCCGGGTGCTCGAGAGCAGGTGAGACGTGTCGACGCTGAGCGAATTGCTCGCCGAGCACACCGATCTGCCCGGGGAGGCCGTCGACCATCTGCAGCGAGTGGTCGGGGAGTGGCAACTGCTCGCCGATCTCTCCTTTGCCGATCTTCTGCTATGGGTCGGTGTCGACGATATCGATTCCGCCGCGGACGTTCCGGTGTTGTGTGTGGCCCAGGTTCGTCCGACGACGGCGCCCACGTCGATGCCGGTGGACATGGTCGGTGTCACCGTCTCCGACGGTGAGCACCCGCATGTCCTCGAGTGCCTGCGGGCCAAGCGGATCGTCCCCGCGCGCGAGGGCACGGTCGGCCGGGACGCGGTGCCCGTGCGCGTCGGCGAGCATGTGGTGGCGGTGTTGACTCGCGACACCGGCTCCACCGATGTGCGCGCGGCCAGTGCTCTGGAATTGGCCTACGGCGAGTGCGCCGACGCGCTGGCGGAGATGATCGCCGAGGGCACGTTCCCGTCCCCGGACGAGGCGACCGACGTCAACTCCAGCCCTCGCGTCGGCGACGGCTTCGTTCGACTCGACACCTCCGGCATCGTGGCCTACGCCAGCCCCAATGCGGTGTCCGCGTATCACCGCATGGGGTTGAACACCGATCTCTCCGATCACGATCTCGCCTCGATCACGCGGAGTCTGGTGACGGACCCCTTCGATTCGCAGGACGTTGCCAACCACATTCGCGCCGCGCTCACCGAGATCGGGGGCCATCGGATGGAGTGCGATGCCCGCGGGGCGACCGTGCTGCTGCGGACGGTGCCGCTTCGGCCCGGTGGTTCGTCGATCGGCGCGATGGTGTTGGTGCGCGACGTCACCGAGGTCAAGCGCCGCGATCGAGCGCTGATGAGCAAGGATGCGACGATCCGCGAGATTCACCACCGAGTGAAGAACAACCTGCAGACGGTGGCCGCGCTGCTGAGAATGCAATCGCGCCGCACGGGTAACGAGGAGGCCCGTGAGGCGCTCAGCGAGTCGGTTCGCCGCATCGCCTCCATCGCCCTGGTCCACGAGATGCTCTCCATCTCGGTCGACGAGGAGGTCGATCTCGACGAGGTGGTCGATCGCCTCGTGCCCGTGATGGTGGATGTGGGCTCGGTCTCGCCGAATCTGCGTGTTCGCAGGGTCGGCAGCCTCGGGGTGTTCGCGGCAGAGCGCGCGACGCCGCTTGTGATGGTGCTGACCGAGCTCGTCCAGAATGCGATGGAGCACGGCTTCGACCGCGTTGCCCACGGAACGGTGTCGATCGTGGCCGAACGATCGTCACGGTGGCTCGACGTGGCGGTGCGCGACGACGGCCGCGGATTGCCCCCCGGGTTCAGCCTCGAACGGTCCGATCGTCTCGGTTTTCAGATCGTGCGCACCCTGGTCGATGTGGAGTTGGGTGGGTCGCTGGGCGTGCGGGCCGGACGCGGCGGAGGTACCGAGGCGGTCCTGCGGGTCCCGCTCGGTCGGCGGCGGTAGCTGCGGTGGCCTCGAACACGACGATGCCCGGCACCCTGTCGTGGGTGCCGGGCAATCGGTGTGCTGCGGTGGCTCTTGCTCAGACGGCCGAGCGGGCGCGGGTGCGCGCGTTGCGCCGCTTGAGGGCGCGACGCTCGTCCTCACTCAGTCCGCCCCACACGCCGGCGTCCTGACCCGACTCGAGTGCCCACGACAGGCAATCGGCGGTGACGGGGCAGCGGTTGCAGACAACCTTGGCATCGGCGATCTGTGCGAGAGCCGGGCCGCTGTTTCCCACGGGGAAGAACAGTTCCGGATCCTCATCGCGACAGATAGCCTTGTGGCGCCAATCCATCCTGGTGCTCCTTACTGGGCGCGCGTCGTCGGCGCCGTTCGACTCGAACAATTCACGTGCGCGTTGCAAATGTTTCCGCGCTGTTGCTTGTGAATGCTTTCACGATCAGCGCGTAAGTCAAGAGTTGCGAGTATGAGGGTGGGATATTTCACTCGGATCCGTCGGTGCCGGAGCTACGACCACCAGGGCATCGGCTGCAGATCGGAACTCCACGCGCTCCCGCAGACCCATGTAATCCCCGTCGAGCTGCAGTCCGGTCGGTTCCGACGCGGTGATGGTCACAGACGGAACGTCGTCGACCCGCAGCAGGTATCTCGACGTCGGCGCCCCGGCTCCGAACAACATTTGACGCGCAACGTGCAGGGACGGCAATACGGCCGTGGTTCGCATGGCGAACACACCCAGACCGTTATCGAAACTTGCCCCTGGATTGGTGTGGACCGGGCGGGTGTCTAGGTAGGTCCAGGGGTCGGAGTTGGAGACGAACGCGTAGTGGATTCCGCCGGTGGGCTCGTGTCCCTCGACCTCCACTGTCAGGCGTGGCGCGCGCCGCTTCGCCCGGAAGAACGACTGCACGCTGGCGCGGACGTAACGCGCGGGGGAGACTCCGCCGCCGTCCTTGCGACTGTTGTCGATTGCCTCGCACACCTCGGCATCGAGCCCGACTCCGCTGTTGAACAGGAACCATCGGCCGTCGCAATGTCCCAGGCCGATACGGCGGGTATCGCCGGTGCCCAGTAGATCGATCAGCTGGTTGGTGGCCTCGAGTGGGTACCGCTCGATTCCGAGGGAGCGCGCGAACACGTTCGCGCTGCCGCCGGGGACGACGGCGAGCAGCGGTATCGGCCCCACCGTGACCGACTGCATCGATGTCGGTGCCGGTGGGCCGAGCAGTCCATTGACAACCTCGTTCACCGTTCCGTCGCCGCCGTGCACGATCACCAGATCCACTCCGGCCAGTCGAGCCTGGCGGGCCATGTCGCTGGCGTGGCCGGCGTGGGTGGTGTGTCCGACGGTGAGCGAGGTTCGACTCGCGAGCGCGTGCGCGAGGAGGTCGCGTGCCGCTGCGGTGGTGGTGGTGGCGTTGGGGTTGACGATCAGCAGGGCGCGCACGATTTCCGAGCCTAGCGGGCACTACTCTCGGAACCATGGTCGAGACGGACTCCGCGGACACCGTTCCCATCACCGCGCGTGCCGGTGGAGCCGTGGTGGCGCTGCAGGGCGCGGCCTCGGTGGCGGTGGCGGTGTGGTTCCTGGTGCGCAGCATCAGTGGGCACCACGACTCCGCTGCCAGCGGGTACGGCACTGCGCTCTGGTTCGGGCTCCTCGGGGCGGGCGTGCTGGCTGCGGGCGGGTCGCTGCTCACCGGTCGCCGCTGGGGTCGCTCGCCCTCCGTCGTGGTCCAGATCCTGCTGGTGCCGGTGGCCGGTTCGCTGCTCTTCGGGTCCGATCAGCCGCTGTTCGGAACGCTTCTCGCCGTCGTGGTGATCTCGGCGCTCGGTCTGCTGCTGTGCCCACCGACCACGAAGTGGATGCGCAGCGGACTTCAGTAGCGGCACCGGCGTCACCCGAGAGCCCCGGCCGCGGCGTTGCTCGTGATCACCTGTCGACGCGAATGTTCGTACCCCAGGACCGTGCACGAGGCAGGTCCGAGCGCGAACCGGGCGCCCTCGGCGGCGGGGAACCCGCACCACCGGGCAACGAGAACCCTGGAGAAGTGGCCGTGACCGACAAGGATCACGTCCCGAGTCTCCAGTGAGGGCTCGACGGCCGAGATGACGGTGTCCGCGCGATGAGCAACGGCGTCGAGCGTCTCGCCGCCCGGCGAGGGATGGGTGAACACCGTCCAGTGCGGGACCGTCTGCCGAATCTCGGTCGTCGTCAGTCCCTCGTAGCTGCCGTAGTCCCATTCCACCAGCAGGTCCCAGGTCTCGTCGACCGCCAGTCCGGCCAGGGCGGCGGTGCGCCGAGCGCGAATGCGGGGGCTCGAGACCACCAGTGGATCGAGCAGACCCAGTGCGGCGAGGGTGCGCCCGGCTGCCTCGGCCTGGCGCTCTCCCCGCTCGGTGAGGTCGACGTCGGTGATGCCGGTGTGACGGCCGGTGTCGGACCAATCGGTGTTGCCGTGACGCAGCAGAACCACGCGCCGGTCGGGGCGTTCCATTGCACCATCATGCCCACCCGCGTCGACGGCGATCGAGAGGACGACACCGACACGGGCCGATGTCTCTCGCACGCGGGCCCCTCGTGGGGAAGGATCGGGAGCGTGACTCCGTCCTCTGCTCGCACGTCGTCCACTCGCAGCCCACGCGGCTCGACGATCCTCGCGGTGGCCAATCAGAAGGGCGGCGTGGCCAAGACCACCACCGTCGCGTCCCTGGGTGCGGCACTCGTCGCGCTCGGTCATCGGGTCCTGGTGGTGGATCTCGATCCGCAGGGCAGCCTGACGTTCTCGCTCGGACACAATCCCGACCGTCTCGAAGCCTCGGTGCACGAGGTGCTCACCGCCGGGGTGCCCGTGTCGTCGGTACTGCTGGAGACGGCCGAAGGCATGTCGCTGCTGCCGGCCACCATCGACCTGGCGGGCGCGGAGGCACTGCTGTTGATGCGGCCCGGCCGCGAACACACCCTGGCCCGTGCCCTCGCGCCGGTGCTCGACAACGTCGATGTGGTCGTCATCGACTGTCCGCCGTCACTGGGCGTGTTGACCCTCAACGGCCTCACCGCGGCCGACTCGGTGCTCGTCCCGCTGCAGTGCGAGACGCTCGCACATCGCGGTGTGGGTCAGTTGCTGCGCACGGTGGAGGAGGTTCAGCAGATCACCAACCCCGAATTGACCCTTCTCGGTGCGCTACCGACTCTCTACGACGCCCGAACCACCCACTCTCGGGACGTTCTGGCCGATGTGTCCGATCGCTACGGCATCGATGTCCTCGATCCGCCCATTCCGCGCACCGTCCGTTTCGCCGAGGCATCGGCGTCGGGGTCGAGTGTTCTGTCCGGTCGCAAGAGCAAAGGCGCACTCGCGTATCGAGCGTTGGCGCAACAACTGTCGGACCATTGGCGGAAGGGCACGCCCATCCGCACCTACTCGCCCGGCGACTGATTCGGGTCGGCCCTCAGCGGGTGGGCGAACGCAGAGCAACGAGGGTGGACCCCCGCTGCTCGAGTACCACCGACCCCACCACCGCGGTCCCGACGGGCCCGGTGAACGATCCGCGATCGACCGGGATCCGAGACCGGATCGTTCCCGACGACGGATCGACCACGGCGAGGGCACCCGATGTGGGTACCAGCACGTCGCCCGCCATCGGGGTGCCCACACCGAGAGTGTTCGGGATGCTCCAGCGGATCGCCGACGTCACACGATCCATCGCCAGGGTGGCCGTACCGGTGAACCACAGCACCACGCTTCCGGTGACGACCACAGGCGGTGAGAGGGGATCGTCGGTGGGTGCGGTGCCGGCGGGAAGATCCTGCGCGGAGACGAAGGCGCCCGAGCCGTCGAAGACGCCGATCCGGGCGGGTGCAGTGTCGGTCGCGGGAAGGTAGAGCAGCACTCGCTCCCCGGCCACCGACAGAACTCGGGCACCGGAATCGGCGGCGGGAACGTCGGTGAGGATCGTCGATCCGTACACCTCGGGTTTCGTCGCGTCGCGGGGTGCGGGGTTCATCACGGTCAGGCGCGGTCCGGCTTCGCCCCCACACTGCTCGAGCACGGCGACACGGCTCGAACTCGACGATCCGGAGAGAAGAGTGCAGCCCGAACGGGGCTGATCGCCGGGGTTGACCGGCGCGTCGACGCGACCGTACTCGAGTGTGCGCACCAGATCGGATCGCCACACCTCGAGGCGGGTGCCCCCACGGGAGAGGACATAGGTGCCGTCGTAGGACAGGGCCACCGGGTCGTCCGCATCCGAGGTTCGTTGGGCGCCGCGTCGACCCGTGGCGCCGTCGAGGGCGGTCACCTGGCCGCAGCCTCGTCCGTCTCGGTACACCGCGACTGCGCTCGACCACCCGGAGAGCACCGCGCACAGCGTTGCGGAGCGGTCGTAGGACCACGCGGCACCACCGGTCGCGGGGTCGATCCCGTCGACCCGATTGCCCACGGCGGCCACGACCGTTCCACCGACGACCACCGGGGCGGGGCCGGAGGTGTCGCCGGCCGTCCACACCGTCTCCAGCGAGGTGGGAACCATTGCGGACGGGGGTGGGACCGGGATCGGCGAGGCCGACGTGCGGGACGTGGTCCCCGCCGCGTCCCCGGTCACCCAGAGGATGGTGGCCGCCACGATCACGGCGACCGCGATCAGGGCTGCGGCAACGAGGTCACCGCGGGTGCGGCGTTCGGGCTTTGGCACCGGCGCCCTGGTCAGTCCGCCGCCGCGGCTGCGCCGCTGGGTGTCTCCGCGGCTGCGCCGCTGGGTGTTTCCGCGGCTGCGCCGCTGGGTGTCTCAGCGGCTGCGCCGTTGGGGGACGAATCACCGGACGCCCCGCGGCGGCGCCGGCGACGACGCCGCGGGGCGGCGGCGTCGGTCGAGCTCTCCGCGGTCGAGCTCTGCGCGGTCGAGCTCTGCGCGGTCGTGCCCTCCGCAGAGGGGGCCGGCGGCTGGTCCGGAGTCACGCCGGATCCGCCGCGGGTGCGTCGACGCGAGCGCTCGCGCGGCGGCCGGCGCGTGGTGCCGGCTTCCGACGAGGTGGCGGACGAGTCCGCACGTCGCTGGGCAGATCGGGGCTTGGCGACCGATCCGGTGGCATCGGTCGGGATCTCGAGCTCCTCGAACAGATGCGGCGAGCTCGAGTAGGTCTCCACAGGATCTGCGATGCCCAGGCCGAGTGCCTTGTCGATCAACTGCCAGCGGGGAATGTCGTCCCAGTCGACCAGCGTGACCGCGATGCCGGTCCGCCCGGCACGCCCGGTGCGTCCGATGCGGTGCACGTAGGTCTTCTCGTCCTCGGGGCACTGGTAGTTGATCACGTGGGTCACGTCGTCGATGTCGATCCCGCGCGCCGCGACGTCGGTGGCGACGAGAACGTCGATGCTGCCCTTCCGGAACGCGCCCAGCGCCTTCTCCCGCGCGATCTGGCCGAGGTCGCCGTGCACGGCGCCCACTGCGAAACCGCGCTCGGCCAACTCGTCGGCGACCTTCTGGGCGGTTCGCTTGGTTCGCGTGAAGATCATCGTCGCGCCGCGACCGTTGGCCTGCAGGACACGGGCAACCATCTCGACCTTGTCGAGGGCGTGGGCTCGGTAGACGTGCTGGGCGGTGCGTTCGTGCACGGAGGACGAGTCGGCGTGCTCGGCCCGAATGTGGGTGGGACGGGTCAGGAAGGTGCGCGCGAGGGTGATGATCGGCCCCGGCATCGTGGCGGAGAAGAGCATGGTCTGGCGGCCGCGGCGTCCGTCGCGTGGACCGTCGGGGACCATCTGCAGGATTCGTTCGATGTCGGGCAGGAAACCGAGGTCGAGCATCTCGTCGGCCTCGTCGAGCACCAGTACCCCGACCTTTCCGAGGATGAGGTGGCCCTGGCGTGCGAGGTCGAG
Source organism: Rhodococcus sp. AZ1 (assembly GCF_054979605.1). Taxonomy (NCBI): domain Bacteria; kingdom Bacillati; phylum Actinomycetota; class Actinomycetes; order Mycobacteriales; family Nocardiaceae; genus Rhodococcus; species Rhodococcus sp. AZ1. The sequence goes on along the minus strand of NZ_JBUEQF010000006.1, from coordinate 166,777 downwards.
GAGACGACCGGGGGTGCCGACCACCACGTCGACGCCGGCCTGCAGAGCCTCGATCTGGCTCTCGTACGGGCGGCCGCCGTAGATCGAGAGCACGGTCACCGGTCCGCGTGCCGAGGTCAGGTGCTTGGCGGCGTTCTCGAGGTCGCCTGCCACCTGGATGCACAGCTCGCGGGTGGGGACGATGACCAGGGCGCGCGGGGTGCCGTCGAGTGCGGTGGTGCCGGCGCCGTCCGCCGGCCCGGTGGCCAGGCGATGGAGCAGCGGCACACCGAAGCCGAAGGTCTTGCCCATACCGGTGCGGGCCTGGCCGATGAGGTCGTCGCCGGCCAGGGCCAGGGGGAGGGTGAGCTCCTGGATGGCGAAGGTGCGTTCGATGCCCACCTCCGCAAGGCCACGAACGATCGCGTCGTCCACTCCGAGTTCTGCGAAGGTGGGGGGAACGTGATCGTCGGTGACGATCACCGTGGTGTCGGGGGTATCGGTGACGTCGGTGACGTCGGGGGTCTCGCTCAGGGGTTCGGCCTTCCTCGTGTTTCGCTCGCGCGCACGAGGATTGGAGGGCCAGGCCGTGATTCGGCCGGTGTCGATGCCCTCGCTCGGGCCCAGGTCCGCCGGGCCTACCGCATGAACGAGCGGGGCGCGGACAGGGGCGCGGAACGGGTGCGCGCACAGTGTCGTGGAGCCGTCTCGCGCAGGGTGCGTGAGGCGGGCGAGCTTATTCTAGCCGGTCACGCGTGCGTGGAACCGCACGTGGGTGCGCGGCGGTAGTGTCGGCGCCCATGGGAGCCAACCCGCCGGACGTGCCGGCCTCTGCCATCACCGTCGATCATCCGGGCATAGAGAGCCTTCTGGCCGTGCTCGCCTACGGAGAGATCGCCGCGTTCTACCGCCTCGTCGACGACGCGCGGATGGCACCGTCGCTCGAGGGCCGTATCGCGATGGCGTCGATGGCCGCGGCGGAGATGAACCACTTCGAGCTCCTCGAGAGCGAGCTGTCCTCGCGGGGCCGCAACGTGCTGAGCGTGATCGAGCCGTTCGCTGCCCCGCTGGATGCGTACCACGCTTCCACGACGCCCTCCACGTGGATGGAAGTGCTGGTCAAGACCTACGTGGGCGATGGGTTGGCGTCGGACTTCTACCTCGAACTCGCCCATCGACTCCCGGCGGGGATCGCGCACGTGATCGAGGGTGTGCTGGCGGAGACCTCGCACTCGGAGTTCGTGGTTCACGAGGTGAACAAGCGGGTGGCCTCGAGTCACAAGGACAAGGACAGACTGATGCTGTGGGGGCGCCGCCTGCTCGGGGAGGCCATCACCCAGGCTCAGTTCGTGCTCGCCCAGCGCGAGGAGCTCACCGACCTGGTGATGGATGTCAGTGGCGACTTCAACGGCATCGTGGCGTTGTTCGACCGCATGCAGGTGCGCCACGCGGAGCGGATGGCGGTTCTCGGTCTGGTCTGACCTCGGTCCGGTCCGACCCGCGGCATGTGTTCGCTGTCAGCGTGTGCTGCGACGAGGCCGGGGTGGGTCGGCCTGCACTAGCCTCGGGAGCGACAAGTAGTCACCAGGACCAATCGTGGAGGTCGACCGTGGAGGTCAAGATCGGTATCGCGGACAGCCCGCGAGAACTCACCATCAACAGCGAGCAGACGCCTGATCAGGTCGAGGCGCTCGTGACCGAGGCCTTCGGTGGCACGGGCGTTCTGTCGCTCGTCGACGACAAGGGTCGCAAGTTCCTGATCCCGGCGGTCAAGCTGGCCTACGTGGAGATCGGTCCGTCCGACAGCCGCCGTGTGGGGTTCGCAGCCAACCTCGGCTGAGCGCACCCGACCAGCAGCACCGAGCCCCGGTACGCATCGTGCGTACCGGGGCTCGGTCGTCGGCGGTCCCTACCGGGATCTCACATGTTCTGCAGCGGAACGTGCGAGAGCCCTCCCCACGCGAGGGCGACGGTGGTGTCGACCGCCTCCTCCTTGGTGATGGGACGGTCGGCCTCGAGCCAGTAGCGGGCGGTGAACTGGCTGGTCCCCACCAGTCCCACGGCCAGGATGCGGGCGCGGTGCGGATCGAGTCCCGAATCGTGGGCGACGAGGTCGTAGACGGCGTCCACGCACGCCTCGGTTGCCTTGTCGACACTGCGCTGGACCTGCGGGTCGCCCATCAGGTCGGACTCGAAGACGAGGCGGAACCCCTGGGAGTCGTTGTCGACGAAGTCGTAGAACGCCATCACGGCGGCACGCACACGTCGGTGATTGTCGGTGGTCGAGCGCAGGGCTTGGCGCACACCGGCGATGAGACTGTCCACGTAGCTCTGCAGAACGGCGAGGTACAGGTCCAACTTGCCCGGGAAGTGCTGGTAGAGAACGGGTTTGCTCACCCCCGCGCACTCGGCGATCTCATCCATGCCCGCCGAGTGGTACCCGTTCGCGACGAAGATTTCGCTCGCAGCGGCGAGAAGCTGGGCGCGGCGCTCGTCCCGGGGCAGGCGTGGACTGCGACGTGGCGGCACGGAACCGCGTTCGGTGAGGTCGGTCATCGGCGGCGGACGTCGGCGCCGGATGTGCCGGTGAACTCGGGGATCGACATGCGTGTTTACAGCTCCTCCGCCGACCTCGGGGGTCGGCTGTCTGGGTCGTCCACACGATACCCCGGCGTGCCAGGTCGGACTCGCGATGACGATATGAGACGCTGGTGGGGTGACCTTTCGCGGCGGACCCGGGCGCCCGCGCGGCGGCGTACGCGAGGAGCGGGAGCGGCTGTCGCACCAGCCCTTGCGGGCGCAATGGGATCCCACTGCGCCCGATCCCGGCAAGCAGCGCTCCGCCCGTCCGTACCGCGGAGCGCGCAAGCAGAGCCGTCTGGGTCGGTTCACCTCCACGTACGGCTGGCGTGCATACGCTCTTCCGATCCTGTTGGTGATCACGGTTCTGGTCGTCGTCGACGCCGTCCGTGCACCCGACCCGTCCACGACGTCGACTCCCGCGTCGGCGTCGTCCCCCGCGGTCGGCCAGCGCAGTGATCCGACGGCTTCCACCGCCGTGGTGGGCGTGCCACCGCAGGGCGACGGGAACTTCGCGGCCACCATCCCGTCGGGTGCGCTTCCGGACGGAGGGCCGTTCACGGTGCAGGGGGCGAACACCTGGCACATCGTTCCCGGTACGACGCCGCAGGTCGGGCAGGGCACCAACAAGGTCTTCACGTACACCGTCGAGGTCGAGGACGGTGTCGACACCAGCGGTTTCGGCGGTGACGAGTCCTTTGCCCGCCTGGTCGATCAGACCTTGGCGAACCCGAAGAGCTGGACCAACGATCCCCAGTTCGCCTTCCGGCGGATCGACTCCGGTGAGCCCGACTTCCGCATCTCGTTGACCTCGCAGCTCAGTATCCGTCAGGCGTGTGGCTACGACATCCAGCTGGAGGTCTCGTGCTTCAACCCCGCCATCTCGCGGGTGGTGCTCAACGAGCCGCGCTGGGTGCGCGGAGCCATCTCTTTCCAGGGTGACATCGGTTCGTACCGCCAGTACCAGATCAACCACGAGGTGGGGCACGCCATCGGCTATGCCCGGCATCAGCCGTGCGAGACCGACGGCGGGCTGGCGCCGATCATGATGCAGCAGAGCTTCGGCACGGCCAACAACGACATCGCGGTGCTCGACCCCGCCGGAGTGGTGCCCATGGACGGCAAGGTCTGTCGGTTCAACCCGTGGCCGTACCCGCGCGCGTGAGCGAGACGAGACCGCTCCCACCGCTGGTGGACGCCGCGGGCGACCTCACAGCAGACGAGGTGGGCCGCTACAGCCGACACCTGATCATCCCCGATCTGGGTGTCGACGGGCAGAAGCGACTGCGTAACGCCCGCGTGCTCGTGATCGGTGCGGGTGGGCTCGGGTCGCCGACTCTGCTGTACCTGGCCGCTGCAGGGGTGGGCACGCTCGGGATCGTCGAGTTCGATGTGGTGGAGCAGTCCAACCTGCAGCGTCAGGTGATCCACGGTGAGTCCGATGTGGGCCGACCCAAGGCCGTCAGTGCCCGCGATCGGATCGCGGCCGTCAACTCGAGCGTCCGGGTGGTTCTGCACGAGTGTCGTCTCGACAGCACCAACGCCCTCGAGCTCTTCCGCGACTACGACCTCGTGATCGACGGGTCGGACAACTTCGCCACCCGGTATCTGGTCAACGATGCGGCGTCGCTGACCGGTCGGCCCTACGTGTGGGGTTCGATCTTCCGGTTCGACGGACAGGTGTCGGTGTTCTGGGAGGACGCTCCTGATGGTCGCGGCGTGACGTATCGGGATCTCTACCCCGATCCTCCGGCTGCGGGCACAGTGCCCTCGTGCGCCGAGGGTGGCGTGCTGGGGGTGCTGTGCGCATCGGTGGGCTCGATCATGGTCACCGAGGCGATCAAGCTCATCACGGGGATCGGGCGGCCGCTGCTCGGACGGCTGATGATCTACGACGCGTTGGAGATGACCTATCGCACGGTGACGTTGCGACGCGATCCGCAGCGACCCCGCGTCACGGAACTGGTCGACTACGACGCGTTCTGCGGCGTGCCCCCAGTGCCAGCCGACCCCACAGTGCCCGCCGACCCCCCAGTGCCCGCCGACCCCGGAGTGGACGGCGAGATCTCGCCGATCGAACTCGCCGCCCGGCTGGACGAGGTGCGCCTGATCGATGTGCGTGAGCCCGTGGAGTTCGCGATCAACCGGATTCCGGGTGCGGTCTCGATTCCCCGGGGGCGTCTGCTCTCCGGTTCGGCGCTCGAGGAGATTCCGCGAGAAGAGACCGTGGTTCTCTACTGCAAAACCGGCATACGGTCCGCGGAAGTCCTTGCAGCCCTTCGGGAAGAAGGTTTCACGCGGGTTCTCCATCTCGCCGGCGGTATTTCGGCGTGGGGTGCCGAGATCGATCCGGGGATGCCGCAATACTGATCGTCGGCCAGGCGGTACGTTGTCGAATATGTCCACCATCGAACCGCCCGCACACGTCTGTGGGACGTTCGGGCTCCGCGGCGAGACCCCGGTGCCGCTCGGGGACGACTGGGACGGCGGGTGGCGCTTCGGCGATGTGGTGCTCTCGCCCATCGTCGATCATGCGCGGGCAGCGTGGTCGGCCAAGGTGCGTGAAACCCTCGTCGTCGACGGTGTTCGCCTGGCACGCCCCGTCCGGTCGACCGACGGGCGCTACGTGGTGTCCGGCTGGCGCGCCGACACATTCGTCGACGGGGAACCCGAACCCCGGTTCGACGAGGTCGTCTCGCTGGCCATGCGGCTGCACGCCGGCACCGCCCACCTCGAGCGGCCACGCTTCCTCGCCCAGCACCCGGTTCCGCCGTGGTCGGATGCCGAGGTGTTCGTCGCTGCCGACCGCGCGGCCTGGGAGCCGGTGCCGATGCGCTCGGCTCGGCTCGGCGGAGCCAGCGAGCCCACCTCGCCCGATGGTGCGGCCAGCATCGAACTGATCGGCCGGCTCGCCGGCCTGCGCAAGCCGGTTCTGCTCGCCGATCAGCTGGTTCACGGAGACCTGTTCGGCACCGTCCTGTTCTCGGGCGCGCGGGCGCCCGGTCTGACCGACATCGTTCCCTACTGGAGACCGGCCAACTGGGCGGCCGCCGTGGTGGTGGTGGACTCCGTGGCGTGGGGCGGTGCGGACGACGGCCTCATTGCTCGATGGGACACACTGGACGAGTGGCCGCAAATGTTGTTGCGCGCGGTCATGTTCCGGCTCGCAGTGCACGCGCTGCACCCGCGCTCGACCCCGGAGGCATTCCCGGGTCTGGCGCGCACTGCCGATCTGATCCGTCTGATGCTCTGACACCTCTCGCCGCCTCGGCAGCCGATCTCACCGAGGTTCGACGGCCGGCGTGAGGGCAAGTTCACCGAAGGGTCACTGCCCTGCCGATTACGGCAACATGGTCTTCCTATGGTCGGAGCACCCGACCGTAAAGGACCGAATGCCGTGAGTACGCAACCGGATACAACCCGACCCGTTTCGATCGACCATCGCATCTCCTCCTGGGACCCCGAGGACACCGTTGCCTGGGAGAACGGCGGCAAGGAGATCGCCCGCCGCAACCTGATCTGGTCCGTCTTCGCCGAGCACGTCGGCTTCTCGATCTGGTCGATCTGGTCGGTGATGGTGCTGTTCATGCCCATGGCCACCTACGGAATCGACGCCGCCGGGAAGTTCTTCCTCGTCGCGGTGCCCACGCTGGTGGGCGCCGTCCTCCGTATTCCCTACACCTTCGCCACCGCACGCTTCGGCGGTCGCAACTGGACGGTGTTCAGCGCACTGATCCTCTTCGTGCCGACAGTGTTGACCCTGTACTTCATGATGAACCCGACTTCGTACACCACCTATCTCGTGGTGGCGGCGTTCGCCGGTCTCGGCGGCGGCAACTTCGCATCGTCGATGACCAACATCAACGCCTTCTACCCGCAACGCGAGAAGGGATGGGCGCTGGGGCTCAACGCCGGGGGCGGCAACATCGGCGTGCCGGTGATCCAGCTGGTGGGCCTGCTCGTGATCGCGACCCTCGGCAACACCGCGCCCGAGGTGGTGTGTGCGATCTACCTGGTTCTCATCGCCGCGGCGGCCGTCGGCGCCGCACTGTTCATGGACAACCTCGACAATCAGCGCACCAACGGTCGTTCGATGATCGACGTGATGAGGTTCTCCGACTCGTGGGTGATCGCCTTCCTGTACATCGGCACGTTCGGATCCTTCATCGGCTACAGCTTCGCGTTCGGTCAGATCCTGCAGATCAACTTCCTGGCCGGCCTTGCCGACGGCGGTCCCGTCACCGCAGCCATGCAGGCCAAGGCGTCGTTGCACGCCGCTCAGATCGCCTTCATCGGCCCGCTGCTGGGCTCGCTCTCGCGTCCCTTCGGTGGCCGTCTGGCCGACCGCATCGGTGGCGGCGCGATCACGATGTACACCTTCGTCGCGATGATCTTCTCCGCCGGGATCCTGGTGGCGACCTCGATGGCGGACGACTCCACTGCCGGCGCGGCCACCGGCACCATGATGACCTTCTATGTGGTCGGCTTCATCGCGCTGTTCGTGCTCTCGGGCATCGGCAACGGATCGGTGTACAAGTTGATCCCGGCGATCTTCGCCGACAAGTCCGCTCGCCTGGTCGGGATGACCGGTGAGGAGCAGGCAGCCTGGTCACGGACGATGTCCGGTGCACTCATCGGCATCGCCGGAGCGGTCGGGGCCCTCGGTGGGGTGGGCATCAACCTGGTCCTGCGCGCCTCGTACTCGGGGTCGGCCAAGTCGGCAACCACTGCCTTCTGGGTGTTCCTGGCCTTCTACGTCGTCTGCGCCGTGGTCACCCTGCTGGTGTACGTGCGCCGGTCCGCCAACCCTGTCACCCCGCCCCCTGTCACCCCGCCCGCCGCCACCCCTGCAGTGACGGGCGCGACCGAGAAGGCGGCAGCGCTGTGAATGTGCCACCCCGCTCGATCGTGCTGATCGGGCACGGCATGGTGGGCCACCGGTTCGTGGAGGCGATGCGCGCACGCGACACCGCGAACCGGTTCACCGTCACCGTGCTGTGCGAGGAGGAACTCCCGGCGTACGACCGGGTGGGCCTGTCCTCCTACGTCGGCGTCTGGGACCACCGCGAACTGGCCCTCGCGGGCAACGACTACCCCGGTGACGACGCGGTGACGCTCCGGACCGGCGTTCGTGCGGTCGGGATCGACCGGGACGCTCGTACGGTCACCACCTCGGCCGGCGACACGGTGGCGTACGACGAGTTGGTGCTGGCCACCGGCTCCTACCCGTTCGTCCCGCCCATCCCCGGGCACGACCTCGCCTCGTGCTTCGTCTACCGCACCATTGCCGACCTGGACGGCATCCGCGCCCGCGCCGAGGCTGCCGGACCCGGTGCCACCGGCGTGGTGGTCGGTGGTGGGCTCCTCGGACTCGAGGCGGCCAATGCGCTCATGCTCATGGGGATGACCCCCCACGTGGTGGAGTTCGCGCCTCGGCTGATGCCGCTGCAGGTGGACGAGGGTGGAGGTGCTCTGCTCGAGCGTCTGGTCACCGATCTCGGGGTGACGGTGCACACCGGCGTGGGCACGTCGTCGATCACAGCGGACGAATCCGGCTCGCTCCGCGTGGAATTGGCCGATGGCAGTTACATCGACGCGGCGTTGCTCGTGTTCTCGGCCGGTGTGCGGCCGCAGGACTCCCTGGCCCGCGCGGCCGGCCTCGAGGTCGGCGAGCGCGGCGGCGTCGTCACCGACGCAGGGCTGCGCACCAGCGACGAGCACATTCATGCGATCGGGGAGTGCGCGGCCGTGCAGGGGCGGTGCTACGGACTCGTCGCGCCCGGATACACCACTGCCGAGATCGTGGTCGACCGTCTCCTCGGCGGCGCGGGCGAGTTCCCCGGCGCGGACATGTCCACCAAGCTCAAGCTGCTCGGGGTCGACGTGGCGTCGTTCGGCGACGCGCACGCCGCTACCGAGGGCGCCCTCGAGGTGGTGGTCAGCGATGGACCGAAGGGCACCTACGCCAAGCTGGTGCTCTCCGACGACGCCACCACTCTGCTCGGCGGGATTCTCGTCGGCGACGCGTCCGCCTACGCCACCTTGCGGCCACTTCTCGGGCGCGAGCTTCCCGGCGATCCCGCGGCACTGATCTCTCCTGCGGGCGAGAAGCTGGGCGTGGCAGCACTTCCCGACGATGCGCAGATCTGCACGTGCAACAACGTCGACAAGGGCACCATCTGCGCGGCCATCACCGCGGGTGCCTGCGACGTTCCTGCGGTGAAGGCGTGCACCGGTGCCGGTACCACCTGCGGTGGCTGCCTCCCGAGCATCAAGTCGCTGCTCGCGGCGTCCGGTGTGGTTCTCTCGACCGCTCTGTGCGAGCACTTCACCCAGTCGCGTCGAGAGTTGTTCGAGATCGTCGCCGCCACCGGTGTGCGCACGTTCTCGGGGCTGATCGCCGCGTACGGCACCGGACGCGGGTGCGAGATCTGCAAGCCGGTGGTCGCGTCGATTCTGGCGTCGACGTCCTCGACGCACATCCTCGACGGCGAACAGGCCTCGCTCCAGGACACCAACGATCACTTCCTGGCCAACATTCAGAAGAACGGCACCTATTCGGTGGTGCCGCGGATGCCCGGTGGGGAGGTCACCGCGGAGCAGCTGATCGTGATCGGTGAGGTGGCACGTGACTTCGGCCTCTACACCAAGATCACCGGCGGTCAGCGCATCGATCTCTTCGGCGCCCGCGTCGAGCAGCTCCCCGAGATCTGGCGGCGCCTCGTCGATGCGGGCATGGAATCCGGCCAGGCGTACGGAAAGTCGCTGCGCACGGTCAAGAGCTGCGTCGGGTCGAGCTGGTGCCGATACGGTGTGCTGGACTCGGTGGGCATGGCGGTGTTCCTCGAGAAGCGATACCGCGGGTTGCGGTCGCCGCACAAGCTGAAGTTCGGTGTGTCCGGGTGTGCCCGCGAATGCGCCGAGGCGCGAGGTAAGGACGTCGGGGTCATCGCGACCGAGAACGGCTGGAACCTCTACGTCGGGGGCAACGGCGGTCAGACCCCGGCGCACGCGCGACTGTTGGCGCAGGGCCTCGACGACAGCACGTTGGTCCAGTACATCGACCGGTTCCTGATGTTCTACGTGCGCACCGCCGATCGCCTCCAACGCACCGCACCGTGGATCGATTCGCTCGACGGCGGGCTCGACCACGTCGAGGACGTGGTGTGTCGGGACTCGCTGGCGATCGGCGCCGAACTCGAAGCCGCGATGGAGCGTCACGTGGCGGGCTACCAGGACGAGTGGAAGGGCGTTCTCGACGACGAGAGCAAGCTCGCCCGTTTCGTCTCCTTCGTCAACGCCCCCGAGTCGCCGGACCCGACGGTGGCCTTCGACGAGAGCGGCGACCGGAAGGTGCCGGTGCTCATCGGGATGCCGGGGTTCACACCGGCGGGCGCCGACGGTAACTCGTCGGAAACACCGTGACCGTAGAACGGAACTCAACGAGAGGAACGTCATGACCATCGTCGACTCATCCGATCTGGTTTCCCACCGCGCCGACGATGCAGGGGCTGGTCTGCAGTGGACACGGGCGTGCACACTGGAGTCCATGATCGCCAACCGTGGTGTTGCCGTGCTCCTGCGCGGCGGCGATCAAGCTGCTCTATTCCTGCTCGACGACCACACGCTGGCAGCTGTGGGGAACATCGACCCGTTCGGGCGGGCCGCGGTGCTCTCGCGCGGGATCGTCGGTGATCGGCGCGGCGAGCCCACTGTCGCCTCGCCGCTCCTCAAGCACGTGTTCTCTCTACGAGACGGTCGTTGCCTCGACGATGAGAGCACGCGGATCCCGGTCTACGCGGTCGATGTCTGCGACGGCGTGATCAGTGTCGGGGCGCCCGCGGGATGAACTCACCGACTCTGCCGCGTGACGCCGAGGCGACACCCCTGGCCGGGTTCACCGTCGGCGTCACAGCTGCGCGTCGCGCCGAGGAGTTCGCTTCCCTGTTGACGCGACGGGGCGCGAAGGTCGTGCACGCTCCTGCCATCCGCATCATCCCGCTCGCCGACGATGCCGAGCTACATCGGGTCACCGGCGAGATCATCTCCGCCCCACCGGACATCACCGTGGCCACCACGGGCATCGGCTTCCGTGGCTGGATGGAAGCGGCCGACGGTTGGGGATGTGCGGAGTCGCTGTCGGTCGCGCTCGCCCAGTCCCGGATCCTCGCGCGTGGGCCCAAGGCCACCGGAGCGATCCGGGCGGCCAACCTTCGGGAGGAGTGGTCGCCGGCCTCGGAGTCGTCCGCCGAGGTGATCGACCACCTGCACGCCGAGGGCGTCGACGGCCTTCGCATCGCGGTGCAGCTGCACGGGGCCGCCACGGAGTGGGAGCCGATTCCGGACTTCTGCCAGTCGCTGCGCACCGCGGGAGCCACGGTGATCGCCGTCCCGGTCTACCGCTGGACACCGCCCGACGATCAGGGCCCCATGGACCGGATGATCGAGGCCGTCATCGCCGGTGACCTCGATGCGATCACCTTCACCTCCGCCCCGGCCGTGGCGTCGATGCTCATGCGCGCCAAGGCCAATGGTGTTCTCGATCCACTCCTCGAGGCTCTTCGCTCCCGCGTGGTGCCCGTCTGCGTCGGTCCGGTCACCGCCGGCCCGCTCGAGGTTCTCTCCGTTCCCACCACCGCGCCCGCACGCGCCCGTCTCGGCGCCCTCGCCCGCCACGTGGCCGACGAGCTGTCGGTGCGGTCGCGGGCACTGTCGGTGGCCGGTCACGAACTCGCCGTCCTCGGCGGCTGCGTGATGATCGACGGGACACCGACACGGTTGTCGCCGGCCGGGATGGCGCTGATCAAGACACTCGCCCGGGACCCCGGACGCGTCGTCTCACGGGAGGATCTGCTGGCCGCCCTCCCCGGCGGTGGGGGAGACACCCACGCGGTGGAGACGGCGATGACGCGTGTGCGGTCGGCGCTCGGGGTGCCGGGACTGATCACCACGGTCGTCAAGCGCGGGTACCGGCTCGCCGTGGACGAGCCCGGCGACGCGCGGTGACCGATTCGGTCCCGATGATCGCGGTGACCGATTCGGTCCCGCTGATCCTGGTGGCGCACGGAACCCGCAGCGCCACCGGAGTTCGTACGGTCGAGGCGCTGGCCGCCGCGGTCCGCGAACAGGTCACCACCGTCCGCGTGGCGTACGTCGACGTCCTCGGACCCACGCCGTCGCAGGTGCTCACCGATCTCGACCCCGGCCCGGTGGTACTGGTCCCGGCTTTCCTGGCGTCCGGCTATCACGTGTACGAGGACGTTCCCCGCGAGGTGGCCGACAGTGGGCGCGGCGACGTGATCGTCACTGCCGCCCTCGGTCCGGGTCGACTTCTCGCGGGCGTCATGGCCGACGCCGTTCGCGCGCGGGTATCGCTCGGCGAGGGCGACACGGTGATCCTGGCAGCCGCCGGGTCGTCCGACCCCCGGGCTCGCTCGGACGTCGAGGAGGCCGCGGCACTTCTCGCCGAGGAACTGCGCGTCCCGGTGCAGGTGGCCACCATTGCCACCGGTACACCTCGCGTCCCGTGTGTCGTTGCAGCGCAACGCATTCGGAATCTGAGCCGACCGGGTGCGCGGATAGTCCTCGCGTCGTACCTGCTCGCACCGGGGCTCTTCCACGAGCGTCTGCTGCGCTGCGGCGCCGACTCGGTGACCGACCCACTCGGAGTCGATCCCGCGGTGGTGGATCTGCTCGTCGAGCGGTATCGCAGCGCGCTCGTCGGCGCGTCCGGGTCACCGTCCGGGGAGCGGGAGAAGCTCCACCAGCGTCCCGTCCACGGTGCCGGGCGGCAGTAGAGCTATCGCGTCCGCGTCGAGAAGTGAGCGTAGATGGGCGGTGCGGACCGGGCTCAGCACCGACCACCGCGCCCCGTCCCGCCGGACGGGCTGAAGCAGGGTCGTCGCTGCGGGCGCTGTCGGTGCGCCGACCACCTCGCCGAGGATCGGCTCGCGGCGACCGGCGCCGGCGCGTGCGCGAGCAACCGTCGGCCCTACCGTGAGCAGCGTGGCCACGGCGGCGTAGGGATTGCCTGGCAAACCGAGCACGGTCGTACCGTCGGGGAGAACGGCCACTACTGCGGAACCCCCAGGACGGCAAGCGATTCCGGCGACCACGATGTTCGCGCCGCAGTCCGCCAGGGCTGTGCGGAGTCGATCGGCGGCGCCGCCTCCCGTCGCGCCGACCACCACCAGAACCGTACTGCGCGGCGCGGTGAACTCGGCGTCGAGCGCCGATGGTGCGTCGGCGACATGTGTGATAGGACCGGGCGCAAAGCCGCACTCCCGCAACAATTCCGGTGCAACCGGGCCGATCGAGTCCCGAATGTGGACGCCATGGTCGCGGGGGTCGGGTTCGGACATGGCGCCGGTGAGAACCTCGGCACCGGTCAGCAGGACGCCGGCCGTCACCGGACCACGTACGTGCAACCTCGACACCCCGGCGCTGTGCGCGAGCGACCACAGCGCAGTGCCGATCGCCGAGCCTGCCGGCGCGAGAATCTCGCCGCCGTCCCAGTCCTCGCCGCGGCGGCGGATGTCCGATCGGACGGGCGTGTGCGGTAGTCGGGTCAGGGTTCCGGCATCGGGCCGTGCGAACTCGTCGCGGAGCACCGATGTCGCACCCGTCGGTACGCGGGCACCGGTGGCGATGCGCACCGCGAACCCGGGTGTGAGGGTGTCGGAGCGAGAGCCTGCCAGCACCACGTCGTCGACGATGTGCCACGGTCCGGCACCGGAGACCGCCCAGCCGTCCATCGCGGAGGTGTCGAACACCGGGAAGGGCTGTGCAGCAACCATGTCCGACGCGAGGACCGCACCTGCCGGCCGCTCGGAGGAGGTCGAGACCATGCGAATCGGGTCGGGGGACACCGCGGCGGTGATCGCGGCCCGTGCCTGCGTGACGGTGACCCGTGACCTCGAGCGAGCGGCCGCCAGGTCGGCGGCGGTGTCGACGTCGGTGACCGTGGACAGCGGGACCGTGATGCGCTCGGCCGGCAGAAGGGACCGGACGCCGGCTTGCGCCGCAGCGCCCGCGGCAGCCGCGACGAGGGTCTCCTCTCGCCATGCGGCCACCAGGTACTGCTCGGCACCGTCGTCGTCGACGGCCACCGCCACGGGCACGTCCGGGTGTGCCCGCAGCGTCTCGACCAGCACGGACACCGCATCGGGGGTGATGTCGGGCAGATCGGTGGCGAGAATCACCACGATCTCGCTCGCCGACCTCGTCGCGGTGAGCGACGCCAGTCCGGCGGTGATGGCAGCGACGGGCCCGCCGTACGGGGGGTCCTCGCGGACCTGGACGACCTCGCGTGGCCACGCCGTCGCGGTCCGTGTCGGCCCCACCACGACAACGCATCTCGCGTCGGCCACGGCCGAGATCGCACGGTCGAGCAGGGTGCGCTCACCGACGTCGAGTTCGGGCTTGTCCACCCCGCCCAGTCGTGAGCCCCGGCCGCCGGCCAGGAGGAGGGCGTCGAAGGTCACCGGGCGAGCCTAGTCGCGTCATCCGGGATACTGGGGACGTGCAGAATCATGGGTTCACCGGAATTGCCGGCTTCGCTGCCGATGTCCTCGAGGCGCTCGGCGCCCCCGGAATCGGGCTGCTGATCTTCGTGGAGTCGGTGTTCCCGCCCATTCCCAGCGAGGTTCTGCTGCCCTTCGCCGGGTACCTCAGTCAGAGCGGTTCGCTGTCGTTCTGGGCGATGGTGGTCTGGAGCACCATCGGAGCCTGGCTCGGGGCTCTGGTGTTCTACGGGGTGGGCCGACGTGTCGGGCTGGCGCGGACGGTGAACTTCCTGGTGTGGACCCGCGTGGTGAGTCGACGTGACGCCGAGCGCGGCGCTCAGTGGTTCACTCGCTTCGGCACCTGGTCGGTGTTCCTGGGCCGCATGATCCCGGGCGTGCGCTCGGTGATCTCGCTGCCCGCCGGGGCGGCGGCGATGAACCTGACGGTCTTCACCGCTCTCACGGTGGCCGGGTCCGCCCTGTGGAACACGATGCTGTTGGGTGTGGGTGCGGCTCTGGGTACGCAGCACGAGAAGTTCCAGCAGTACCTCGGGTACGCGGACTACGTCATCTACGGCGCCCTGATCGCCGTGCTGGTCACCCTCATGGTGCGTCGCCGACGGCACCTGCGCGAGGAGGCGAGTGCCGCGGTGGGCCCGTCCTGACGCCACGATCGAAGGGAGCTCCATGCCACACGAGGGTGAGAAGCTTCGGCACCTCGGATTCCTCACCATCGGCCGCTTCGACCCCGCCGGTCCCCGGGCCGGGCACCTCGAGGCGGTCGAGACCATCGTACTGGCGGAGCAGCTGGGATTCGACAGCGTGTGGTTGCGCTGCCGCCACCTCCAGTACGGGATCTCCTCACCGGTGGCCATCATGGCGGCAGCAGCGATGCGCACCACGCGCATCGAGATGGGTACCGCCGTCATCCCGCTGGGCCTCGAGAACCCGCTGCGACTGGCCGAAGACCTGGCCACCGTCGACCTGCTCTCGGGCGGTCGGATCAATCCCGGTGTGTCCGTGGGCGTGCCGATGCGCTACGAGAACATCAAGGATGCGCTGTACCCGCACACCCATGACATCGAGGACTTCTCCAAGGATCGGGTGTTGCGACTGTTGCGATGCCTACGCGGGGAGCCGGTCAGCGACTTCGAGGGCGTCGACGGCATCGAGGTCTACAGCCGCTCGGTGCAGCCGCACAGCGCCGGTCTGGCCGAACGGGTGTGGTACGGCGGCGGGCGCTCATCGGCATTGTGGGCCGCGCAGCAGGGCCTGAACTACCTCACCTCGTCCGTGGTCACCACCGAGGGGAGCGACTCGCTCGACTTCGCCACCATTCAGGGTGAGCACATCGACACCTATCTCGCCCACCACCCGGACCCGTCGCGCGCGCGGGTCTCGCAGGGCCTGGTGGTCATTCCCACCGACACCGCCGCCGCGGAGCAGATCGGTCGGTATCGGGCCTATGCCGAGTCGAGGTACGCGCGCACGCTCATTCCGCAGGGTCCGCGCTCGATGCTCTTCGCGCCCGATCTGGTGGGCACGTCCGAGGAGTTGGCCGCCGCGTTGTATGCCCACGCCGGTTTCCAGCGGGCCACCGAGGTGGCCTTCGCGCTGCCGTTCTCCTTCGAGCCCGGCGACTACACCCAGATCATCACCGACATCGCCACCCGGTTGGGTCCGGCGCTGGGATGGTCGCCGGCCACGTGAGCGCCCGTCCCGTCAGGTGTCGGTGAGCAGGTCGCGGGCCAGTGCTGCGGATTCGGCGGCCTTGGCCTGCGGAACCATGTGGTGACAGTCGAACTCGGCGATCGTCGCGCCGGCGGCCAGCAGAACCTCACGTAGCCGATCGGTCATGTACGGCGGGTCCACGCGCATCCCCTGAACGGCGGTGATGGGCACACCGGGCGGCGGGGTGATCACCGGTCGCGCCAGCTCGTTGCACACACCCACCAGAGCGGCAGTCGATACCCGCCAGGTGACGCGGCCACCGGGCGCTGGGATCAGGTGCTCGGCGATCTCGGCGTCCATCAGTGCTTCGGGTACGTCGTTCCACGCCGCGTCGGTCTTGTCCGCCCGAGCCTGCGCCTCGTCGGCGTAGTCGCTGTGTCGGGCCGTCGACTCCGCGACGGCCAGCACGCGCTCGGGATCCAGGCCCACAGCGGGGTCGAGCAGCAGCAGGGCGCGTATGCGATCGGGCACCGCCCGTGCCAACGCGATGGCGACGGCGCAGCCGTAGGAGTGCCCGACCACCAACACCGGGGTATCGGTGTGCGCGGGATCGGTGTGGGCGGCCAGAGCGGCGATCACCGCGTCCACCTGGTACTCGATATTCCACGGCGGGGGCCAGGGTGACCGACCGTGCCCGAGGAGGTCGGGAGCGATGACGCGCGCATCGGGCAGGTGTGAGGACCAGTGCTCCCACCGCTGTCCGTGACCACCCATGCCGTGCAGGGCCAGGATCGGTGTGCCGGTGGGCGGACCGAACAGGTGCACGTTCAGTACCGGAGCGACGCTGGATGAGGAAGCGGCGTCCTGCATGGTTGGGTCCTCTCGTGTGGTGCCGGCGTGTCGTACCCCTGTGGTCGACTGTGGGTGTGAGCGATTCGACCACTACCGGGCTGTCCTTCGCGGAGGCCGTACCGGCAGCCTCGCGGGCATGGCCGACCCTACCCGCGCAGGTGATCACCGATGCCGGCCCGGACCGTCGGTGGCAGGTCCTCGGTGCTGCCGGCACGGGCAAGACGTCGCTGGTGGCCGATGCCGCGGTCTCGCGCATCGCGTCCGGGTGCGATCCGGAGTCGGTGTTGGTGCTCACCCAGTCCGCGACCGCAGCGGCGCAGATGCGTGAGCGCATCACGGCGGCGCTGTTGTCGTCGGGGTCGGCGCCGCGGGCCACGCGGGAGCCGTTGGTGCGCACGGTCCATTCGTATGCATTCGCGATCGTGCGGCTGCAGGCCGCTGCGCATGGCAACCGTCCACCGCGCCTTCTCACCAGCGCCGAGCAGGACGCCGTGATCCGCGAGATGCTGCGCGGTGAGGCAGCCGACGGGGGTGATCGATGGCCCGAGAACCTTCGACCGGCGCTGACCACCAGCGGGTTCGCCGCCGAGGTGCGCAATCTGCTCCTGCGTGCCGCCGAGCGCGGGCTGGGCCCGGAGGATCTGGTGCGGTGGGGTCGCACGCATCGCCGCCCCGAATGGGTGGCTGCCGGGCGCTTCGCCGCGCAGTACGAGCAGGCGATGATGCTGCGCGGCTCGGTGGGGGTGGAGGCGCCGGAGGCCACCGCGCCTGGTCTCGACGCTGCGGAACTGGTGGGTGAGGCGCTCACCAGCTTTGCCACCGATCCGGATCTGCTGGCCGCTCAGCGAGCCCGAGTGCGGCACGTCTTCGTCGATGACGCCCAGCATCTCGATCCGCAGGCCGCACGGCTGATCTCGCTCATCATCGACAGCGCGTCCACCGCCGTCGTGGCCGGAGACCCCGACCAGGCGGTGTTCGGGTTCCGCGGTGCGGACCCGAGTTTCCTGACCTCCTTCGACACCTCGGCCCGTGCCGCCCGTGTGGTGCTCGGGATCGATCATCGACACACCGCGCCCATCGCGGAGGCGGTGCGCGCCATTGCATCCCGGTTGCCGGGGAGTTCGCCCACGCGCGGTGCGCTCGAGGCCCCTGCCATCACCGAGGACCCGCCCATCACCGAGGCTCCTGCATCAACCGATGCCCCCGCCCCGGTGCAGGTGTTCGTCGCGGCCACACCGGCCAAGGAGGCGGCGCGGATCGCCGACCTCCTTCGTCGTGCGCATGTGATGGAGGGAGTTGCGTACTCGCAGATGGCGGTGATCGTGCGGTCGGTCACCCACGCGCTCGCGCCCATCCGACGCGCATGTGCCGCAGCCGATGTGCCCGTGCAGTTCGCTGCCACCGAGCGCCCGCTCACTGCGCAGCGGGCCGCCACGGCCTTCCTGCTGGTCCTGCGTGCGGCCAGCGGCGAGGGCCACTTCGGCGGGGAGGACGCCGTGGCTCTGCTGGAGGGACCCATCGGGGGCGCAGACCCGCTCGCCCTGCGTCGGGTGCGGCGCGGGCTACGCCGCGGCGACATCGATGCCGGACGCGACCGGCAATCCACGGAGCTCATTCGTCTGGCCCTCGTCGAACCGGACGATGCGAGTATCGAGGCCCTGGTGGGCCAGCTCAGCGACGTCGAAGCTGCGCCGTTGCTCCGAGTGCGTAAGGTGCTCAGGCGCACTCGAAACGTGTTGCGGGCGTCGCCCCGAGCGGTCGAGGACGCGCTGTGGGCGGCGTGGCAGGCCTCCGGACTCGAGCGCCGGTGGTTGCGCCACAGCGACCTCGGGGGTTCTCGAGGGGCGTCGGCCGATCGTGACCTCGACAGCATGGTGGCCCTGTTCGACGCGGCCGCCGACTATGTCGACCGGCTGCCACGCGCAACAGTCATCGGCTTCGTCGAGTACGTGTCAGATCAGGAGATTCCGACCCAGACGCGCTCGCGAACCAGTGTTCCCCGCGACGTCGTGACGGTGCTCAGTGCGCACTCCGCCGCGGGTCGGGAGTGGGACGTGGTGGCCGTGGCCGCGGTGCAGGAGGGGATGTGGCCGAGCTTGCGCTCGCGCGACTCCCTGCTCGGTGTGGAGGACTTGAACGATGTCGCGTCGGGCGTCGTCGTCGGCGGGGATGTATCGGTGCTCTCGCGCACGGCGCCGCTCCTGGCGGATGAGCGGCGCCTGTTCCTCTCCGCCTGTAGCCGAGCCCGGCGTCGCCTCAGCGTCAGCGGCGTGGACTCGACGGTCGACAGCGATCTGGTGCACTCGAGGTTCCTCGACGAATTGCTACACGACGCGGGTATCGAAGGGGCGATCGACGGGGACCGCGGTGAGGGCCTCGCACCGCAGCCACCGTCACCGACGCAGTCACGCGCGCACACGCTGACCCTCTCCTCACTGGTGGGTGAACTGCGGTCGGTGGTGTGCGATGCCCGCGCTGCCGAGCGTGATCCACAGCGCCACCGGCGTGCAGTGCGTGTCCTGGCCGACCTTGCGCGCGAGGGGGTTCCCGGTGCGCACCCGGACCAGTGGTACGGCATGGCGGGGCCCAGCATCGAGACCCCGCTGTGGGAGGGCGATCGGCCCGTTCCGCTCTCGCCATCGCAGGTCGAAAAACTGTCCACCTGCCCGTTGCGGTGGGCGTTGGAGCGCTTCGGCGGCACCGACGGGGACAAGGTGCACGCGGTCACCGGTGCCATGGTGCACACACTCGCGCAGGCCGTGGCCGGAGATGTCCCTCCGGTCGAGGTGCGTCGCGCCCTCGAGAATGCCTGGGCTGCTGTCGATCTCGGGTCCGAATGGTACTCCCGCCGGGAGATGGAGCGCACCGACCGCATGCTGGCCACCTTCCGATCCTGGCTGCAGTCCACCCGGGCGGGTCTCACCGAGATCGGTGTCGAGGTGGAGGTGGACGGAGTTCTCGAGCCGCGTTCCCCCGACGAGCCCGCCGTCGAGCTACGCGGGCGCATCGACCGCCTCGAACTCGACGAGCAGGGCCGCCCGGTGGTGGTGGATCTGAAGACCTCGAAGAAACCTCTCAGCCAGCACGATGCGTCGGAACACCCGCAGATGGCCACCTATCAGGTTGCGCTCGCGGCCGGGTTGGTCGCCGATGCCCCGGCGGTCGAACCCGGCGGCGCCCGTCTGGTCTTCGTTGCAGCTCCGGGCAAGAGCGGCTCCTGCACCGAGCGTGCGCAGCCGCCGCTGTCGCCGGATGCGCTCGAGGCGTGGCGCGAGCGGATCGTCGAGGCCGCGCGGGCCACCCGCGGTCCCACGTTCCTCGCCCGGGTCAATCCCGGCTGCCGACACTGCCCGGTGGTTTCGAGTTGCCCGGCTCAGGGTGCAGGTCGGCAGGTGAGCGAAGGATGATCTCGGTCGACTCTGCGCGCATCATGCCCGGCGAGTTGGCGGCCGTTCTGGGCCAGAAACCGCCCACCGCGGAGCAGTCCGCGGTCATCGCAGCCCCCATCGGGCCCACTCTCGTCGTCGCTGGGGCCGGTGCCGGCAAGACCGAGACCATGGCGGCGCGGGTGGTGTGGATGGTCGCGAACTCTCTGGTGACGCCGGATCAGGTTCTGGGCCTGACCTTCACGCGCAAGGCCGCGCACCAGCTCACCCTTCGGGTGCGCCAGCGTCTGGCGCGGTTGGCCGGGTCCGAGGTTCTGCGACGGCTCGATCCCAGCGGGGCCCTGCGGGATCGCATCATCGCCGGCGAGCCCGAGATCAGCACCTACCACTCCTACGCCGGGCGTCTGATCACCGAACACGGTCTGCTGGTTCCGGTGGAGCCGTCCTCGCGGCTGCTCTCGGAGACCGAGCTGTGGCAACTCGCCTACCGCGTGGTGAGCGGATGGGACGGCGCGCTCACCCTCGACAGGGTGCCCGCGACGATCACCGAGGCCGTGCTGTCGCTGTCGGGTGAACTCGCCGAGCATCTCGTCGAACCCGACGAGCTTCGCCGCGAGTGCGAACGCCTGGCACAGCTCGTCGACAACCTTCCGCCGGGTCCGCGGCAGAACGCGGAACCGACGAAGAAGCTGGCCGGGATCCGCGATGTGCAACGTGCTCGGGTCGAGCTACTTGCACTGGTCGAGCATCTTCGGGACGTGATGCGCCGCAACCATTGCCTGGACTTCGGCGCCCAGATGTCACTGGCGGCCCGGTTGGCCGCAGACCATCCGTCGATCGGCGCGGGGGAGCGTCAGCGGTTTCGCCTCGTCCTGCTCGACGAGTACCAGGACACCGGCCACGCGCAGCGTGTTCTGCTGTCCTCGCTGTTCGGTGGCTCCCGTGACAAAGAGCTGTCGGTGACCGCTGTGGGCGATCCGATGCAGTCGATCTACGGCTGGCGCGGTGCCTCCGCGGCGAACCTGCCGCGCTTCACCGACGATTTTCCCCGTCGCACCGGACGGCCGGCGTCGGTACTGCAGCTGACCACCAGCTGGCGCAACCCCCCCGAGGCGCTGGAGTTGGCCAACCTGGTCGCCGCACCCCTGCGCGGGCGCGGAGTCGAGGTGGACGAGTTGACCCCGCGTCCGGCGGCGGAGGTCGGCGACGTTCGACTGGCGTTGCACGAGAGCGTGATCGACGAGCGGGCCTGGGTTGCCGACCGCATTGCGGAGGAGTACACGAAGGCGGCCGCCGCCGGTCTCGACCCGCCGACGGCCGCGGTGCTCATTCGACGCAACGCCGACGCCGACCCGATCGCCGAGGTGCTGCGCTCACGCGGACTGCCCGTCGACGTTGTCGGTGTGGGCGGGTTGCTGCGCACTCCCGAGGTGGCCGATCTGGTGGCCATGCTGCGCGTGATCGCCGACCCGCTGGCCGGTGGCGCGGCCATGCGTATTCTCACCGGCTCCCGCTGGCAGCTCGGTGTCGGGGATCTGCGCGCCCTGTGGAATCGGGCGCGCCGCATCGGAACTCGGGTGTCGGGTGGTGCCACGGGTGTGCTGACCGACTCGCAGGTTCTGGCGGCAGCACTCGAGTCCGCGGTGCCCGGGGAGCGCTCGGAGCAGTCGGGGCTGGTCGACGCGATCGCCGACCCCGGTCCGGCACAGCACTACTCGGCCGTCGGTCATCGCCGCATCACGGAACTGGGTGTGCAGCTGGCCGCGCTTCGCTCGCGCATGGGTCAACCACTCACGGACTTCGTCGCCGAGGTCGAGCGCGTGATGGATATCGGCACCGAGGCGCGAGCGCGGCGTCGATCGAGCACCGATTCCGAGGTGGGCCGCGAGCATCTCGACGCGTTCGCCGAGGTCGTCGCCGAGTACGCCGATGGCCCGACGGCGACACTGTCGGGGTTGCTTGCCTTCCTCTCCGCCGCAGACGATGTCGAGGACGGTTTGGCGCCGGGCGAGGTGGAGGTGGCCCCCCATCGAGTTCAGGTGCTCACCGTGCACGCCGCGAAGGGCCTCGAATGGGAGGTCGTGGCCGTGCCGCACGTCAGTGCGGGGGTCTTCCCGTCGGCCAAGGCGGCGTCGTCGTGGATCGGATCGCCGGCCGAACTGCCCACCTCGCTGCGAGGTGACCGCGCGAGACACGCTGCGGATGCGGACGGTGTGCCCGTGGTGGATGTGGGGCAGGTACGCGATCGCAAGCAGCTCGAGATCGCTCTCGATGACCACACCGCTGCTCTCAAGGATCGGCGGCTGGCGGAGGATCGGCGGCTGTTCTATGTGGCATTGACGAGAACCGAACGCGCGCTGTACGTCTCGGGTTACCACTGGGATACGGGCAACACTCGCCGCGGGCCGTCCGAGTTCCTCACCGAATTGCATTCCGCTGCCGAAGCGACGCCGGGGTCCGTGGTGATCGAGACGTGGGCGCCGGCACCCGCCGCAGAGGCGGCCAACCCGCTGGCCGAGCAATCGGTCACCGCGTCCTGGCCGGCCGACCCGCTGGGTGCGCGACGCGCCGACGTCGAGTTCGGCGCCGCCGCAGTTCGACGGGCACTCGAGGCCGACCCCCACGGGTCCGCCTTGCAACCAGGGCAGGTCGATGAGGATCCGGAAGGGTGGATCGGCGATGCTGCGGCTCTGATCGCCGAACGCAACACACCGTCTCGAGAGGCCACCGGCGTCACCGTCCCGGGTCACCTGTCGGTGAGTCAGGTGGTGGAACTGGTGGCCGATCCGGTGGCGTTGGCCCGCCGACTTCGACGCCCTGTGCCCATGGCGCCGAACCCGCTGGCGCGCCGCGGCACCGCTTTCCATGCATGGGTGGAACGACGCTTCGGCGCCACTCGGCTGCTGGACATGGACGAGTTGCCCGGTGCGGCCGACACCGGCGCTGACGCCGACACCGACCTCGAGGCACTCAAGGACGCGTTCGACCGGTCCGAGTGGGCGCGCCGCAGTCCGGTGGAGGTGGAGGTGCCGTTCGAGACCGTGGTGGGGGGAGTGGTGCTGCGTGGGCGCATGGACGCGGTGTTCGCCGACCCCGACGGTGGCTGGACGGTGGTGGACTGGAAGACCGGGGCGGTGCCGACAGCGAACGAGGAGCAATCGATCGCCGTGCAGTTGGCCGCCTATCGGATCGCCTGGCACGAACTGATGTGCGCGGCGCACCCCGATCGCGCCATCGAACTCGTCGATGTGCGAGCGGCGTTCCACTACGTGCGCAGCGGCCGCACGATCTCGCCCCGGGGCCTTCCCGATCGAGCGCAGCTGGCCGCGATGGTGTCGAGGTCAGCCGTCTCGGCGAACCGCCAGGGAGCGTGTGATGAGGGGGATCTGTAGGGGTAGGCGCGCCACCACACCGACCTTCAGGGCCGTCGGAGCCTTGGAGCTGCGGAGGACGTTGATGGCCATCTGGATGTTGGCCGGGAACACCGCCGCGAAGAACAGCGCTGCTGCCCCGCCGCTGATGCGCCGCGTGCGCGGGGCGAGGAGTCCGGCGGCCAGCGCGATCTCGGCGACTCCGGACACGTACGTGTACGTGCGGGGAGAGCCGGGGAGGGCAGGGGGGATCTGCTGATCGAACGGCTTGGGAGCGACGAAGTGCGCGATCCCGGCCACACCGAGGATGGTGGCCAGAACCGACGCGTTTCTCGAGCGAGGGGCGAGCGCGGCTGTGTTCGCTGATGCGGTCATGTCTCCACCCTGCCGCACGCCTACCCGATCGGTTGCGACGACCCGCGGAGAGGCACACAGCGCCGGAGCCCCATCGCTGGCGCTACGCTCTTCTGCGATGGTCACCGAAGAGAGTCGGCCCAGCCGAATGAGCGGCGCGCTGCGACGTCGGCTCCGCCGAGGAAGCTCCGCCCTCACCGACCGCCCGGATTTCGCGCTGGTGGGGGTGCTGCGGATCCCGATCGAGGAGTCGAGTCCGCAGCGGGCGATCTGGAAGCGCATCGTGATCGCGGTGATCGTGCTGTTCGTGGTGGCGACGCTGGTTTACGTCGACCGCGACGGATACGCCGACAACCAGGGCAACGAATTGTCGTTCCTCGACGCGTTCTACTACACCACGGTCTCGCTCTCGACCACCGGCTATGGCGACATCGCGCCGATCACCCCGACAGCGCGCCTGGTCAACGCACTCGTCATCACGCCCCTGCGGGTGTTCTTCCTGATCCTGCTCGTCGGCACCACCCTGTCCGCCCTCACCGAACGTTCGCGCCAGGCGTTCAAGATTCAGCAATGGAGGCGCACCGTGCGCAACCACACCGTGGTCGTCGGATACGGAACCAAGGGCCGCACGGCTGTACGCGCCATGCTCAGCGACGGCGTCGCGCCGTCGAGCATCGTGGTGGTCGACACCGACCAGAGTTCGCTCGACAGCGCCGCCAACCTCGGCCTGGTCACCGTGCACGGCTCGGCGACCCGCTCGGATGTGCTGCGGCTGACCGGTGCGCAGAACGCGTCGTCGATCGTGGTGGCCACCAACCGCGATGACACTGCGGTCCTGGTCACGCTGACCGCCCGTGAACTGGCGCGCACCGCGAAGATCGTGGTGTCGGTGCGCGAGGCGGAGAACGTGCACCTGCTGCGCCAATCGGGGGCCGATTCGGTGGTGGTCTCCTCGGAGACGGCGGGCCGGTTGCTCGGTATCGCCACCACCACACCTACGGTGGTGGAGATGATCGAAGACCTGTTGACGCCCGAGGACGGGTTCGCCATCGCCGAGCGAGAGGTCGAGCGCGACGAGGTGGGCGGCTCACCTCGGCATCTGTCCGACATCGTGCTCGGGGTGGTGCGCAACGGTGTGCTCGTGCGCGTCGGATCTCCGGAGGTCGACGCGATCGAAGCGGACGACCGCCTGCTCTACATACGTCGCGTGAGTATGTGACGGCGAGGCGATTAGGGTTGCGGGAGTGTCCACCTTCGCCCTGACCGTGCTGCCGACGCTCTCCCGATCACCGATCGACCGTGCCGAAGAACTTCGCAAGGACGCCTCCGCCCTCGCCGCAGGATGGCCGACCGCGTTGATGCTCGAAGTCGACGGCAACGGCCGCGCCCGTGTGGACGACCGTCGGCTGGTCTTCGGCCCCGCGATCGAACTGTCCGAGGAACCGCCGGCCGATGCGGTGTTCCTGGGAATGGTGGACGGGGCCCACCGTTGGGCGCGGCCCGTGGGGGAGTTGTCCGGTGCGCTGGCGGATCTGCGGGGGATCGGCGATCAGCTCGACGAAACGGAGGTCGGGCTCTTCGTCACCGCGGTCGCGCTGCTGAACTGGCATCGCGCCGCGCAGTTCAGCCCGGTGGACGGCTCACCCACGGTCTCGACATCAGCAGGGTGGTCGCGGACCAGCACGGTCACCGGGCACGAGGAGTTCCCTCGCTCGGACCCGGCCATCATCTGTCTGGTGCACGACGGCGGCGACCGCGTGCTGTTGGCTCGATCGCCCCTGTGGCCGCCGCGCAGGCTCTCGGTTCTCGCCGGGTTCGTCGAGGCCGGTGAGTCGATGGAGGCGTGTGTGGTCCGCGAGATTCGTGAGGAGGTTGGGCTCGACGTCACCGACGTCGCCTACCTGGGCTCGCAACCGTGGCCTTTCCCGCGATCGCTGATGATCGGTTTCGAAGCGGTCGCCGATCCCGCGCAGCCGTTGGTGTTCAGCGATGGTGAGATAGCCGAGGCCCGGTGGTTCACCCGCGACGAGGTGCGTCGAGCACTGGCGCTGGGCGACTGGTCCGCCTCGGCGGATGCGCCGTTGCTGCTGCCCGGTTCGATCTCCATTGCGCGGGCTATGCTCGAATCCTGGGCCGCAGCTCGGAACTGAGTCGACGGGTTCGGTCGACCTGTGGCGTCAGACGCCCAGCGCGGCCTTGACCTGCGCGAGCGACGGGTTGGTCGCGGTCTGGCCATCCGCGTACTTGACGGTGGGAACCACGTGGTTGCCACCGTTGACGCTGCCCACGAACTCCGCGGCCGCCGGATCGGCTTCGATGTCGATTTCGGTGTAGGCGATTCCGTTGGCGTCGAGCTGTGTCTTGAGTCGACGGCAGTATCCGCACCAGGTGGTGGAGTACACGGTCAGGGCAGGGGCGGCAGAAGTGGTCACGGGTGTGCCAACACCCGTTCGGTGCGGAATGTTCCGCACGGCGGTCTTGCGCGGGGAGAGTGTGTCGGTACGAACTGACATGATGGGCGCCATGAGTGGCGGCGTGGTGGACGGTCTCGATCCTGAGCAGTCCGAGGCCGTTCTCGCTCCCCGCGGGCCGGTGTGCGTGCTGGCCGGCGCCGGCACCGGCAAGACGCGCACCATCACCCGCCGCATTGCACACCTGGTGGAGTCCGGTCATGTCTCGGCGGGTCAGGTTCTGGCCGTCACGTTCACCGCCCGCGCGGCGGGGGAGATGCGTGAACGCCTGCGGCTTCTGGGAATTCGCGGCGACGACGGTCAGGTGCAGGCCCGGACGTTCCACGCCGCCGCCCTGCGGCAACTGCGCTACTTCTGGCCGCAGGTCGTCGGTGACACGCCGTGGGAGCTGCTCGATCGCAAGTTCGCGGTGGTGGGCCAGGCGGCCGGCCGGGCGGGGCTGCCCACCTCCACCGACAGTGTGCGAGACCTGGCAGGTGAGATCGAATGGGCCAAGGCCTCGCTGGTCTCGCCCGAGGACTACCCGGAGGCCGCCGCTCGCACGCATCGGGACACCCCGTTCGACCCGGGCAAGGTCGCAGCGGTGTACGCCGGATACGAGGCCCTCAAGTCTCGAAACTCCGATGCCATGCTCCTCGACTTCGACGATCTGTTGCTGCACACCGCCGCCGCTCTCGAGAGCAGTGCCGAGGTGGCGCACGAGTTCCGTGAGCGGTACCGATGTTTCGTGGTCGACGAGTATCAGGACGTCACACCACTGCAGCAGCGGGTGCTCGATGCGTGGGTCGGTGATCGCGACGACCTCACGGTGGTCGGTGATGCCAACCAGACCATCTACTCGTTCACCGGCGCCACCCCGTCGTTCCTGCTCAACTTCTCACGCACCTACCCCGAGGCCACGGTCGTCCGGCTCGAGCGCGATTACCGGTCCACCCCCGAGGTGGTCTCGCTGGCCAATCGAGTGATCGGTGCCGCGCGAGGTCGCATCGCAGGCACACGGTTGCAGCTGGTCGGTCAGCGCCCGCCGGGTCCTGAGCCCACCTTCGTCGAGTACGACGACGAGCCGGCCGAGGCCACCGGAGTGGCCCGCGCCATCGCCCGGCTGATCAAGGGCGGCACCCCGGCGTCGGAGATCGCCGTCCTGTACCGCATCAACGCCCACTCGGAGGCACACGAGCAGGCGCTGACCGCACTCGGTATCCCCTATCAGGTGCGCGGTGGCGAGAGTTTCTTCCAGCGGCCCGATGTCCGCCAGGCTGTCGCCGCCATCCGTTCCGGGGGCGCCCGCGACGATCTGCCGACGCAGGCCGTGCAGGGTCAGGGCCTGATACCGCTGGTGCGCGCGCTTCTCGCCCCGCTCGGTCTCACGGCCGAGGAGCCGGCGGGTGCACAGGCCCGGGAGAAGTGGGCGGCCCTGGCGGCGCTGGTCACCCTCACCGAGGATCTTCTGGCGCAGGTGCCCGACCTGGACCTCGACGGGCTGCTCACCGAGTTCGCGATGCGCGCTCAGGCTCGCCACCCCCCGGTGGTGCAGGGCGTCACGCTGGCGTCGCTGCACGCGGCGAAGGGTCTGGAGTGGGACGCGGTGTTCCTGGTGGGTCTCACCGACGGCACCCTTCCGATCAGTCACGCACTGGGAGAGAACAATTCGGCACCCGACGAGGCCGCCGTGGAGGAGGAACGCCGCCTGCTCTACGTCGGGGTCACCCGCGCTCGCACGCACCTGGAGTTGTCGTGGGCCCTCGCGCGGGCGGCTGGGGGCCGAAAGTCCCGTCGCCGGTCCCGCTTTCTCGTCGGGTTGGTCCCGGACGATTCACCGGCCTCCCGCATCGCCGCCCCGACGCCGTCGAGGAAGCGCCCGGTGTGCCGGGTGTGTGGTCAGCACCTGATCGGCGCGGTGCCCACCATGTTGGGCAGATGCGAGAAGTGCCCTGGCGATGCCGACGTCACGCTGCTCGAGAACCTTCGGCAGTGGCGGCTGGAGAAGTCACGCGAGCTGTCGGTTCCGGCGTACGTGGTCTTCAGCGACAACACCCTCACCGCTATCGCCGAGCAGCGCCCCGCCGATGACCGCGCACTGGTCGCCATTCCCGGCATCGGCGCCAAGAAACTCGAGCGATTCGGCGCCGATGTTCTCGAACTGGTGCGAAACCGCAGGTAGAAAAAGGGTTGTGGTCCGCGCTCGTGACCCTTTAGGGTAAGCACCGAGCAACGGACACCCTGCGCCCTCGGAAGGAGAGAGTCGATGATCATTACCGCAACCACCACCGCCGTCGTCCTCGCCCCCCGTGGACCGATTTCCCCCGCCGGGGCAGTCGCCTCCCGCGCAGCAGGCGCCGGACGGGCGATTCGATTCGTACCGAATCGTCTCGCCGCCCCTCGCGAATCCGTGCTGATGGATCGTCACCCTCTCGGGTAGTCGACCCCCATCCTTCCGGCCACGGATTCGCACCTGCGAAACCGTGGCCGTTCTCGTTGTTCAGCAACGCTGATCCGAGCAACGTCGATCCCTGTGGCCGGCCGCGGAATCGCCCCAGACCTCCCGATCGAACAACGAGAAGAAGGAGCACGACGTGTCATCCGCCACGACCCGGTCGACATGCCGCGACGACACCCGACAACCCATGGCACGCGAATTGCCGTGCCGCGTCAGCGATCCCGACCTGTGGTTCGCCGAGTCACCGACTCAACTCGATATCGCCAAGCAGATGTGCGCCCTGTGCCCGGTGCGCGAGAGGTGCCTGCGCGCAGCCCTGGACCGCGCCGAGCCGTGGGGTGTGTGGGGCGGTGAGATCTTCGATCAGGGCGCTGTGATCGCGGTCAAGCGCCCTCGCGGTCGGCCCCGCAAGAATCCGATCTGCGCCTGAGGTCGCCCGTCGAGGTCTGGTGCCGGCGCGCGGTCAGTCCGCGTAGCCCGGCAACCAGTCCTCGACGATCGCCATGTAGGGGGCATAGGCGTCCAACTGTGCGCAGATACCCACGGTGCCCATCAGCACACGGAAGATCACCGCGTACTCCGGCGGCAGGTTCAGCGACCGCGCCGTCTTGAACTGCTGACTGTCGAAGCTGGTGGTCGTGTTGGCGACCTGCTGCATCCAGGTGCGGGTGAAGTGGAAGGACTCGGTCTTGATCGGGTCGGTGAACGGTCGCAGGTAATCCATGATCTCGGACTCGCCGACCGTACGCCCCGGGATCACGAACCGATTTTCGTGCAACAGGGCGGTGAGGTCGTCGTAGTTGTCGTCACGGGCCAGACGCACCATTCGCCCGAGCACCGGGGGCCAGCCATCGGGCAGCGGGAGGGCGGTGCCGAAATCCATCACGCCCAGTCGCCCGTCGGGCATCACCTTGAAGTTGCCGGGGTGCGGATCGCCGTGGAGCAGCCGCGCCTTGCTCGGCGAGACGAACTGGAAGAGCGCGAGTCGATACCCGGCGTTGTTGCGTTCCTCGGGTGTACCGCCGGCGACGATGGCGGACAGGGCCGTTCCGGTCATCCACTCCAAGATCATCACCTTCGGTGAGCTGGCCACCACCTTGGCCACCACAAAGTCCTCGTCGTCGGCGAAGGCCGCGGCGAATGCCCGCTGGTTGTTGCCCTCGATGCGGTAGTCCAGTTCCTCCTCGGTGCGGTCGGTGAGCTCGGCGAGCACCTCCTTGATGTCCGCGCCCGGGGCGATGGTGGAGAGCACACCGGCGAACCGTGACAGCGTCTTCAGGTCCGACCGCAGTGCCACGTCCGCGCCCGGGTACTGCACCTTCACCGCAACGTCGCGGCCGTCCGACCACACGGCTCGGTGTACCTGACCGATGCTGGCCGAGGCCGCCGGTGTGTCGTCGAACTCGATCACCTTCTTGCGCCACTGGGTTCCGAGCTGCTGATCGAGGACGCGGTGTACCTGCTTGACCGGCATCGGCGGTGCCTCGGCCTGGAGTTTGGTGAGCGCCTCGCGATAGGGCTCGGCGTACTCCTCGGGGATGGCCGCCTCGAACACGCTCAGTGCCTGGCCGAGCTTCATGGCTCCGCCCTTGAGTTCACCCAGAACCGAGAACATCTGATCGGCGGCCTTGGCGGCGAGCTGAGCATCGATCTCGGCGCGGTCCCCACCGGCCAGCTTCTTGCCGAAGCCGACCGCTGCGCGGCCGGCCATACCTATCGGGATGCTGGCCAACTTGGCGTTACGGGAGGAGGTACGGCGGGGAATCTCGGGCACCACACCATCATCCACCACCGAGGCCGCCAAGCGGTGAATCCTCGCGGGATCGATCGTCGATGCAGGAACAATGCGGGTGCACGGGCCAGTGTCGGTGGCCCACCACCGCGCTCGGCCCGTCGACCTCGAGAGTGCACCCCGCCGACGACGGAAGCGGCGAGGTCGGGTCGCGGCGGTGCGCGAGCAGCGCCGCGACCTGTCCGACGGCGATCGTCGCTGTGAGACCCAGTGTCACCCGGTCGGCGGTCCCGACGTATCCGAGCATCTGCGCCGAGAGGTACGGCCATTCGGGGTCGTAGTCGCATCGGGTGTAGTCGACACACCGCAGGCAGCAGGTGCGGCCAGGAACGACCAGCGGCCCCACCACGCCCCGACCGTCGCGGCACCGCACGCTCAGGTGAGCAGTGGCGGTGCGTGTCAGTTCGGCGACCACGGTGGGATCGGCCACCAACAGGTCGGCCAGGACCACCACGTCGTGCTCGACGCGTCGGCGCGGCAGTTCGGCCCTGTGCACGGTGACCGTGCCGATCTCGGCGAGTGCGGTGCGCAGTCGATCCGAGAGAGGTCCGCGACCGAGCACCGCGATTGTGGGCGTGCGCCCCGGCCGGTCGTGAGTGGGTGTCCGTGCGCTGCCGTGGCGGATCAGTTCACCGACCACCGCGCTCATGTGCGGGGCTTCGACGCCCAGATCGGCTGCCTTCCAAAGCATGTCGGGAACACTGCGGGTGCCGTCGAGCAGGCGCAGAGCGCGGATCATCGTGGCCGCGTCCACACCGTCCGGTGGGTGAACCAGGTGCGCACGTTCGGGGTCCCACCCCACCTGGACGCTCCCGTCCCGTCGAGTCAGCAGGGCAAGGGTCGGGTCCAGCAGCGGTGTCACGGTGCTCATGACCGATCACGGTGGCACACCTCGCCCGGTCGACATCCGTCGCGAGGGGAGTTGTCCACAGGGCGTTGTGGGCCCTGAACTGCGGTTCGAGGTTGTGTCGGGCGTTCAGTCGTTCTCGGCGTCGCCCGCGCCCGTCTCGCCCTCGCGACGACGCTTCTCGAAGGCCTCCAACTCGGCGATCGGATCGTCGAACGTGGTGGTCTCGCCACCGACCACGCGGTCGATGAACGCGGCGGGGGAGTCCAGGTCGTTCGCATCGGGGAGAAGGTCGGGGTGGGCCCACACCGCGTCGCGGCCCTCGATTCCGGCGGAGTCGGTGAGTGTGCGCCACAGGGCTGCCGCCTCCCGCATCTTGCGCGGGCGCAGTTCCATGCCGATGAGTGTCGCGAACGTCTGCTCGGCCGGGCCACCCGACGCGCGCCGACGCCGCATGGTCTCCGACAGCGCCGCCGCACCCGGGAGACGCTCGCCGAGTGCGTCCGTGACCGTGACCTCCACCCACCCCTCGACGAGGGCCAGCAGGGTTTCCAGACGCTCGAGAGCGGCCTTCTGCGCCGGAGTGGTCTGCGGCTCGAAGGTTCCCGCCTGCATGAGCTTCTCGAGCTGCGCGGGATCCGCGAGAGCCATCGGGTCGAGGCCGCGGGCAGCCTCCTCGATGGAACTCAGGTCCATCTTGATGCCGTTGGCGTACTGCTCGACTGTGGACAGCACGCGCTGACGCAGCCAGGGCACGTGGGTGTAGAGGCGGTGGTGGGCAGCCTCGCGGGCAGCCAGGAACACCAAGACCTCACGCTCGGGGAGTTCGGTTCCGGTGCTGAACTCGGCCACCGCGGCGGGTAGGAGGGCTCCGATGTCCTTGGGGCCCAGCGGAAGTCCGATGTCGGTGGAGGTGAGCACCTCCCCGGCGAGTTGGCCGAGCGCCTGACCGAGCTGGGAACCGAAGGCCATGCCGCCCATCTGCCCGATCATGGCCATCATCGGCCCCATCATGGCTTTCGCCTCCTCGGGCAGGGTTGCGCTCCACATTCCCGAGACCTGCCCGGCAATGGGATCGCACAGCCGCTTCCACGTGGCGATGGTGTTCTCGATCCACTCCTGAGCCGTCCAGGCCTCCGTGCGCGTGGCGCCCGCCGGAAGGATGGTGGCGGCGTCCAGCCACTGCTCGGCCAGGTGCGCCGCATCTGCGATGGCCGATCGGGAACCGTCCCGGATCACCGCGGTGGCGCCCAGCTGCTGCAGGGCGAGCTTCTTCGCCAGGTCGTAGTTGACCGGACCCGCGCCCGCGCCGCCGGCACTCATGCCCGAGAGCATCTGTCCGAACTCGGTGATCATCTTTCCCAGTGCGGCAGGATCGAGGCCGTCGGCGCCGAAGCCGAATCCCGCGGGCCCGGATTGCTCGCCCCGCTCGTCCCGGTCCCGGTCGGGGTCGTTGTCTGCGGCCGAGAATCCGAAGTTGCTCATGATCCAACGGTACAAGCTCCCACCGCAGGTGCGCGGGGTTGCGCGGTGCGCTGTGCGCGAACGCCGGCGGCCGGTCACCTACTGTTGAGCGCGTGACTCGGAGGATAGCGACGCTGCTTGTTGCCCTGGTGCCCGTGCTCGTTCTGGGTGTTCTGGGCACCGTGATCACCGTGCCGTTCGTCGCCCTGGGGCCCGGCCCCACCTTCAACACCCTCGGCGAGGTCGACGGTAAGCAGGTGGTCGATGTTCAGGGCACCACCGTCGATCCCACCACCGGCAACCTCAACATGACCACGGTGACGGTGCGTGACGGGTTCAACGTGTTCCAGGCGCTGACGATGTGGGCCAGCGGACGATTCGGCTTGGTGCCACGTGAGCAGGTGTACCCGCCGGATCGGACCCGAGAACAGATCGAGAGCGACAACAAGGCCGACTTCGCGCAGTCGGAGAACAGTGCCGAGGTGGCCGCCCTGCGGTACCTGAAGCTGCCCGCGGACCTGGCCGTCGCCTCGGTGGCCGAGGACGGTCCGGCCAACGGCAAGGTTCGCGAGGGCGATCAACTGCAGGCGGTCAACGGCACGCCCGTCAGCACCGTCGCCGGTCTGCAGGACGCCGTGGGCTCGCTCGCGCCGGGCACGTCGGTCACCCTCCGGGTCTCGCGCGGCGGCAGCAGCGTCGACGTACCCGTCGTTCTCGGCACCCGACCCGACGGATCGGGCCGCGGCTACCTGGGTGTGTCCGCTCAGGAGAAGCCGAAGCCGCCCCTGACCGTCGACTTCAACCTCGCCGACATCGGTGGCCCGTCCGCGGGATTGATGTTCACGTTGGCGGTGATCGACAAGCTGACCCCGGGCGAGCTCAGCGGCGGCAAGTTCGTCGCCGGCACCGGCACCATCTCCGCGGACGGCACGGTCGGACCGATCGGCGGCATCCCCTACAAGATGGTCGCGGCGCGTGAGGCCGGTGCAACCACCTTCCTCGTCCCGACACAGAACTGCGCCGAGGCCACCGCCAACCCGCAGGACGGTTTGCGCCTGGTCAAGGTCGACACCCTCAGCACTGCCGTCGACGCGCTGAAGTCACTTGCCTCCGGTGGTGACGCGCCGAGCTGTTAGTTCGGCGGACCGGTCAGAACTCGTCCTGCTCGTCGAAGGTCGAGTGCAGTGCGGCCACCACGGCCGGTGCCAAGTTCTCGTAGGTGAGCAGCTCCGGCTCCGCGGTCCCGAACGGATCCGACGCGTCGTCCTCGCCGTCCGGGCGCATCTGGAGAATGCTGACCGACGGCCCGTCGCGCAGTACAGCCACGATCAGGCGCCCGTCGCGTCGGTCCGGGTGGGCGCCCGCCGCGAGCCGGGCGGCCTGATCGGCGGCATCGCGATCGGTCAGGACCGGTGCAAGTGCCTCGTCGAGGTCCGATTCGGCCTCCGGCGGGAGCACCACGATCTCCTGGACCAGTGCGCACCCCGCCACGGTGGGCGGCCACGCCATGGTGGCGAGGAACTCGTCGAGTGCCGGTGAGCCGCCGTCGACGTCCGCGGGCAACGGTTCCTGCGCCAGGACGGTCAGTGTCGCGCCGTCGACCAACTCGTCGTGCAGGGACGGCTCCGCGGCGATGAGATCGGCAGTGGGGACGAAAGCGAACATCTGCGGTGGTTGGTCCCATCCGTCGCCGTCGACGTGGTCGATCACCTCGCGCACGCACCGGGCCAGCGCGTCGTCTGGATTGTCGATCTCGGGGTGCGACTCGCTCACATCGAGCATCCTCTCACCGTCGCCGCACCCCGTGGTCACCGCAACCGGCGGCGCGCTGGTGCGGGCGTTACGTACAGTTGGCTCCGACGAACATCCACCGGTCCCCACCTCGATGTCCGAGGCTGGTCGACCGCTCGAACACTGGAGCGTGGCTCGTGGGCATGAGGCCCCCTACCGGATTGCCGTCTCTGAGCAGACGGAGCCGAATTCTGCTCATCGCAGCGGCCGTTCTGGCTGCACTATTGCTGATCGGCCCGCGCCTGGTCGATGCGTACACCAACTGGCTGTGGTTCGGCGAGGTCGGCTTCCGCGGGGTGTTCACCACGGTGTTGATCACCAGGGTGATCGTGTTCGCCGTGGTGGCTGTGGTGGTGGGCGCGATCGTCTTCGCCGCCATGGTGCTGGCGTACCGATCGCGCCCGGTGTTCGTGCCGGTCGCCGGTCCCAACGATCCGATCGCGCGTTACCGCACCACCGTGATGAGCCGGCTACGACTGTTCGGTATCGGCATACCCGCGGTGATCGGAGTGCTGTCAGGTCTGGTCGCACAGTCCAACTGGACCACGGTGCAACTGTTCCTCAACGGGGGCAGCTTCGGTTTCACCGATCCTCAGTTCGGGCTGGACATCGGCTTCTACACCTTCGATCTGCCGTTCTACCGCTCCATCCTGAACTGGCTGTTCGTCGCCGTGCTGGTGGCCTTCCTGATCTCCCTGGTCATCCACTACATCTTCGGTGGGCTCCGATTGTCCGGCCGCGCAGGAGCTCTCACCACGGCGGCGCGTGTGCAACTGGCGGTGCTCGCCGGAACCTTCGTGGTTCTCAAGGCGGTTGCATACTGGTTCGACCGCTACGAACTGCTCACCAGCGGGCGCAAGGAGCCGATCTTCTCTGGCGCCGGCTACACCGACATCAACGCGGTACTGCCCGCCAAACTGATCCTGCTGGCCATCGCCGTGATCTGCGCCATCGCGTTCTTCGCGGCGGTGTTCCTGCGCGATCTGCGCATCCCCGCTCTGGCGACGGCGCTGCTGGTGCTGTCCTCGATCCTCGTCGGTGCGGTGTATCCGCTCGTGGTGGAACAGTTCTCGGTTCGACCGAACGCGGCGGACAAGGAGAGCGAGTTCATCCAGCGCAACATCGTCGCCACGCGGCAGGCGTACGGGATCACCGACGCCACCGTGCAGTATCGGGATTACTCCGGACAGGCCACGGCCACGCCACAGCAGGTGGCAGCCGAGACGTCCACGGTGTCGAACATTCGTCTGCTCGACCCGAACGTGCTCTCGCGCACCTTCACTCAGCAGCAGCAGATCCGGAACTTCTACGGTTTCCCCGACACCCTCAATGTCGACCGGTACCTCACCGACGGTCAGTTGCGCGACTACATCGTCGCCGCGCGTGAGATCAACCCGCAGTCCCTGACCGGCAACCAGACCGACTGGATCAACCGTCACACCGTCTACACCCACGGCAACGGTTTCGTCGCCGCTCCGGCGAACGCCGTCATCGGGGTCGGTGACAATGTCGGTGACAGCCAGAGCGGCTACCCGCAGTACAAGTTGAACTGGGTCAACAACGACAGTCAGGGCACCCTGCGTCAGGACGGTCCGGCCAAGCTCGATCAGCCGCGCATCTACTACGGTCCGGTGATCGCCAATTCGGATGCGGACTACGCGATCGTGGGTTCGACAGGATCCCCGCGCGAGTACGACACCGACAGCAAGAATTACACCTACACCGGGGCGGGCGGCGTCTCGATCGGGAACTGGTTCAACCGAACCGCGTTCGCGGCCAAGTACGCCGAGCGCAATCTTCTGTTCTCCGGCGTGATCGGCGATCAGTCGAAGATCATCTTCAACCGTGACCCCAGGGACCGCGTGTCGAAGGTGGCACCGTGGTTGACCCTGGACGGCAAGACGTATCCGGCTGTGGTCGACGGGCGCATGCAGTGGATCATCGACGGCTACACCACGTTGGATCAGTACCCGTACTCGCAGCAGACCTCGCTCGAGGATGCGACCACCGATTCGCTGGCCAACTCGCCCACCACGCGCGCGCTTCCGCCCCGCCAGGTCGGCTACATCCGTAACTCGGTGAAGGCCACCGTCGACGCGTACGACGGCACGGTCAAGCTGTATGCGCAGGACGAGAGTGATCCGGTGCTCAAGGCGTGGATGTCGGTGTTCCCCGGCACCGTACTGCCGAAGTCGGACATCACCCCGGATCTGGCCAGCCACTTCCGGTACCCGGAGGACCTGTTCAAGGTCCAGCGTGAGTTGCTCTCGAGGTACCACGTCGACGATCCGCGAGAGTTCTTCACCAACAACGCCTTCTGGCAGGTTCCGGGTGACCCGACCGTCGACGGTGGCGCAGGTAGCAACCTCAGCCAGCCGCCGTACTACGTGGTCAGTACCGATCCGTCGGGAACGACGTCGAACGCGACGTTCCAGCTGACCAGTGCGCTCACCGGTTTCCGCCGAGAAGTGCTGGGCGCGTACATTTCCGCCGACTCCACACCGGGGCCGAACTACGGCAGGATCACGGTGCTGCGATTGCCGACGGACACCTCGGTGCAGGGCCCGAACCAGGTGCAGAACACCATGACCACCACCACGGCGGTCTCGGAGAATCTCGGTGTGGTCAGACGCGAGAACACCGTCACGTTCGGCAACCTTCTGACGCTGCCGGTGGGCAACGGCGGCCTGCTGTACGTGGAACCGGTGTACGCATCGCGGAGCAACGATCCGACGTCGTTCCCGCAGCTGATTCGAGTGTTGGTCAGCTACCAGGGCCGAGTCGGTTACGCGCCGACGCTCCGAGAGGCACTCGAGCAGGCGATCGGTCAGGGGGCAGGACAGACGGCCACCACGCCGACGCCCACTGATGGGTCGACGCCAGCGGCGCCGCCCCCGACATCGGCGCCCCCCTCTGCTCCGCCGCCGGCAGCGGCTCCTGCGCCGCCGGCGAACAGGGAGGCCGCGATCGCCAATCTGAACGCGGCTCTGCAGAACGTGCGTTCGGCACAGGCCTCGGGCAACTTCTCCCAGCTCGGCGCTGCACTGGACAACCTGCAGAAGGCGATCGACCAGTACAACAGTTCCGGCGGCTGAGAACGACCAACGCCCCCACCCGATCGGGTGGGGGCGTTGGCGTCGTGCGGTGCTACTTGCCGAGGCCTTCGATGAGGCCGCGGTTGGCGGCGACGAAGGCGTCGTACTCCTTGCCGAAGCCGTACTGGCGCGCGATGGCCGCACCCTGAGCGATGTAGCTCTGGATGTCGACGGCCACGACCGGGGTGCCGGCAGGGGCGGGGGCAGGCGCAGCGGCCGGAGCCGGGGCCGGGGCGGGCGCTGGTGCGGGAGCCGCGGCGACGTCCGAGCTGGTGCCCGAGGTGAGGTACTTGCCGCAGACGGGCCATGCGCCCACGCCCTGGGTCTGCAGGACGTTCTCGGCGACGCGGATCTGCTCTGCCTTGCTCGCGTTGGAGGCCGAGCCGGTTCCGCCGTTGGCGCGCCAGGTGCTCTGGCTGAACTGCAGGCCGCCGTAGTAGCCGTTGCCGGTGTTGATGGCCCAGTTGCCGCCGCTCTCGCACTTGGCGACGCCGTCCCAGTTGTGGGTGGCAGCGTTGGCAGTGCCGGTGCTCAGCGCCAGCGGTGCTGCGACGACGGCTCCGGTCACGGCCAGCCAGCCGAGGGCACGCGTGGTCTTCTTCGATGCATTGGTCATGCGGGGTGAATCCTCTCAGCGCTGGAGGACGGGCCCTGATGTGTCGGCGGTGGTATCCGGATCCGACGAGCCGTATCTCGTCCCTGCCCCTGGTGAGTTGGGTATCCGATCCCGCAGGGCAGTGTGCTTCCAGCGGCGGGTCGGCCGGGTCCCTTGTGCGGACCGAGAGCGACGCTAGCGAAGGGTTTTCGAGACGTCACGTCAGCGAAACGCGGCGTTGACCAACGAATCGGTCCGACTCAGCCCCGTGTTTGCGCAGTTCAGACCGCAGAGACGCGCGTTCGTGTCGTGATCGTGACCCCACCGTTATGTGTCGGGGAACACGGGGTTTTTGAGACCCCGCTCACGCGAATCGACGGTCCCGCGTCCTGCCGTGACCCCGATGGCGAGCAATCTCCCTGTCGAACAGGTGATTTGCTTTCCGTTGTCGCCGTCCGGTAACTTCGAGTTCAGCAAGTGCGGTTGATGTCGCCTTGCCGGCAGCGCGGGGTGGAGCAGCTCGGTAGCTCGCTGGGCTCATAACCCAGAGGTCGCAGGTTCAAATCCTGTCCCCGCTACGAATTTCAGGCTCGGAGATCGTGGATCTCCGAGCCTGAAAGCATTTCAGATTTTATCCGACAGTCAGGTCGCACCGGGTCGCGGACGGGACGGACTGTTATGCGTCATGCCTAGGCCCCGCGACCGTGAGGATCTGCGGAAACATCGTGTCGCCGAAGGGCAAGCCCACTCATCGCCAGCACCACCCCAAGACGCAGAAGTCGACCCGGACCGTTTCTGTGCCGTCCTTCATTGCTGAGGTGCTCCGTCAGCGTCTGGTGCTCGTCTGCGAGGGAGACCCCGAGTACCTAATCTTCTTCAGCCGCAATCACACCCCGCTGACGACGAACAACATCCGTCGCCGACTGCGCGCGGTGCTGGAGGACGTCGAGATTGACGGCGTCACCCCGCACTCCTTCCGGCGGACGGTTGCCACGTTCCTTGATCGTGCCAGCGACCCGGACCTGGCGGCCGAGATGCTCGGGCACACATCCAGCAAGATCACTAAGGAGCACTACATCCAGCCCGACGAGACCGTCGACCCGGTCACGGCAGTCATCTTGGAGGCGCTGGCTCCTCGGAGGGGAGGTGGCCAGGACGCCGACTGACCATGAGGAAGCCGCAGAAGACCGAGCAGAGATCACGGCTCTACCGGTGCGTAATGAAATGCATTACGATAGGCGTGTGTTCGAGCGCGTCGACTGGTCGAAGCGCGGCGAGTACATGCAACGCAAGCACGGCATCACGCCGCAGGTGGCAGACGACGCGCTCAGCGATCCAAACCGGATCGCCATTGACCCCGACTACAACGGCACAAGCGGCGAAAGCATCCGAATCATCGGCTTCTCGACCATCGTCGACGACATCGTCACGGTCATCGTGCTTCAGCACGACGGAACCGAGTACAGCGTCAACGGGTGGTCAGCCAACGAGAAGGACCGCCGCATCTACAACGAAGGCAGCTACGCCGGCGAGGAAGGAGAAGCCCCATGAGCAAGAAGATCGACGACCTGCTCGCCGCCGAGGCCGAGGCGGTCGAGGAGGCCGAGGCTGGAAGCGACCCGAATGAGCCGTTGCCGGTCCACGTCAAGGTCACGCGCGGACATCCGCGCGCACGCAACCTGCAGGTCCGCTTCCGCGAGGACGAGTTCGACGAGCTGACGCAATACGCCGAACAGCGCGGTCTACCTATCTCGACGGTGGTGCGCTCACTCGTGCTCCAGGCGATCGCTCCGGCCGACGACCTAAAGTCCGCACTGGACAAGCTGGAGACCGACCTCGCTGCCGTGCGGCGCAAGGCCCTCAGCGCCTGGCCGCCGGTAGGTTCAGCTCGTGGCAATCGCGGCGTTCACTCTTGACGGCGCTTTCGACCGCAGCTGCGCCGCCAGTTATCCAGCGTCGCTTCGCAGAACTGGGCTACTCGTTGACTCGAACCGCGACGCTACCGTCGGCGTTCGACACTCCGCTGGAGGTACCCGGCACCGTTGTCTCAATACCGAGCACCGTGCGGCCGAAGCGCGACACCCTCCCGCTCGAGGATGTTCAACGCCGTCGTCCGACCGATTCCAACCTCGCCGGCAACCGCTCGAATCGTCATTCCGCCTTCGTAGAGCTGGACAACAGCGTGGCGTACTTGCTTTGTGATTCGCGAGCGGATAAGACCATCCGCCGATTGTGCCTGGTCAGGCACTTGATCTCCGGGTCGTGGGGTGTTGGCCTTAGCGCCTGCCAGGACTACTACGATCAGGCCCCTGACCATGACTACCAGGTCAGGGGCCTTTTCCGTCTCTAGCTCCGGTCGGGGCGGCGAACTCGCAGGATCGACGGGCTGGTGGGGTCGGTGTTGTCGACGACGATCGATGCCCGCGCAGCCGGGTCGCGCTCGGCGAGGTACAGGCGGCACGCGGCCATGTATCGCAACTCGTACGCACGCGTTGCCTGGTCCGCACCGCCGAGCTGCTGCGCATCGCGAGCGATCCCCCGAGCGAGCGCAGCCGACTCTTCGGAATGCAGGTACACCACCTCGTCCCAGAGTCCGTCGAGCTCGGGCCTCTGGATGAACGTCGCGTCGAACACGACGACAGAGTCGGCGGGAGCAACCGCGATCCGGCCGGTCACGACCTCGTCGGTCTCGAGATCGTGCACCTTGGTCGCGTACCGCCGGTCACCACCGGGTCCCAGCGGACGGAGCACGCCGTCGGCGAGCGAATCGAAGTCGTAGGCGTCCTCGTAGTAGCCCCGCGCGGAATCGGTGTCCTGTAGTCGCCGTCGGCGGGCCTTGACGTGGTGGAAACCGTCGGAGTCGACCAGAATCGCCGGGCGGCCGAGTCGTTCGAGGGCATCGACGAGGGCGCGGGCGAACGTGGACTTGCCTGCGCCGCATATGCCGTCGACGCCGACTCGCCAGGGGCGGCCGACCGCCGGAGCCGCCAACTCGGCTGCGATGCGATCGACAACAGTGCTGTCCTGACCGGCCATGCAGCCAGCGAACACGAGCAGTGGGTGTGGCGCAATCCGTCGCCGAAGTCGAGGGCGGGTTTGTCTCTGGTCGGGCACGGTCTCGTTCTCGGTCGCAGTGTCGACCCGCGGTCGTCCCGCTTCTTCCGGCAGCCTTGCCGCCGACGCGGCCCGCAGCCGCATGCACCGATGAGTGCTCTCTCGGAACATTCCTGCCGTCCGCTGCATCGAACAGAGTGCTCGGGCCAACTTCGGCACGAGCTTTCCGTGGACGAAAGGCACCGACATGACTTCCATCAAGCGAGCAATCACCTGTGCCGTTCTCAGCAGCGCGCTTGTGGCCGGCGGACTGGCCTCGGCGGCAGTGGCATCGGCCGGACCGAGGACGCCGTTCTCGATCGGTGGTGGCGGTGGCGGAACGTCGCACTGCACCCAGATCGGTGACGAGAACGGCTACCTGGCCCTGTCCACCTGCGGTGGGTGAGCGATACAGGCTACGACCCGAACGGTGACGCCGGCCGGGGCGGCGCCGGGGCTGGCGGCGCGGGGGGTGGACTGGCCGAGATCGGCGGTGCGACACCGGTTTCCGCTGTGGGTCGTATCCACGCTGCGGCGATAGAGATCAGGGCGTAGTTGGTGTCGTTGGTGGTCGAGAAATCGTCCACGCGGTTGAGCGACGACGCGACCCCGATCTGCAGGCCGTCGACGATGAGCGGGCCACCGGAGTCGCCACTCGTGGCGGCTCCGGTGATCCCTCGCACCAATTGCCCTGGAGCGCCGCTGAGTTCGACCGTCGGACCCGCCAACGCCACCGACGCCTGATAGAGGCCGTCGGACGGCGTTCGTCCGGCGCGCAGCCCGAACCCCTTGATCGTGCCGGTTCCCGAACTCAGGGCGCCGGTTGAGAAGTTGAGCCTGGCGTACTCGGTGTTCGGCGCCGGCTGGGCCAACTGGACGAGAGCGAAATCGCCGATCGGAGAGATGAACGTCGCTCCGACCGCGAGCGCGGGGCCCCGGTTGTTCAGGTCGTTCGTCTGATACACCGCGCGGGGACGACCGGTCGGGAAGGTGCCGATGCAGTGCGCCGCAGTGAGAACCCAGCTTTCGTTCAATTGTGAACCGGTGCAGGTTGTGTCGATGTCGACCAGCACCGTGGACGGCGACGGGGCTGCACGTTCACCGCCGATGATCTGACGCATCGGCTGCGCCGACGCGGGTTGGGCGACGATGGTGCCGAGTACCGCCGTGGCGACGAGCGAGAAGGCACCGACATGCCGAAACAACCTCATGAGACCCCCGTATCAGATGGTGACCGGATTGTTGCACGAGGACACGAGTTGTGGCAATGGGCTACCCGCTGATTCCCAACCGTCGCAGCAGCTCGTCTCCGCCGACGGCGCGCACGAACTCCGGATCCCCGCACACCACCAACTCGTCGCGGGCGCGCGAGAGCCCGACGTACAACCGCTCGGAGGAGCGGGGGCCCACCGCGCGCTCGTTCAGTGCCAGCACCACCACCCGGCGTTCGAGGCCCTTGAATCCGAGCACATGCCCGTAGAACACCTGCTCGCTGTCCCAGAACGACGCCCAGTACGCGGCGTTGCCATCCTTCTGCCGTTCCTTCTGTTCGTCGTGCCGTGACCCGGTGCTCAGCAGTGCGATGTCCTCCGGACGCCACCCCAGCTCGAGGTAGGGGTCGATCTGGTCGTCGGCCACGGCCAGCGCGTCGTCGGCGGCGCACGGCACGAAACGCACTGCGGGACCATCGGATCCGCGCAGATGCATTCGCTGGCCCACCAGTGGCTCGAAGGCTCGGGCGATGGGCCGGGTGTTGCGCAGATTGTGATCGAGAACCAGGGGAACCAGCGATACCGGCGGTTGGCCGAACCTGTCGAACACCCGCTGCCCCTCGTCGCTGAACACCACGATGGTTCCGCGCTCGCCATCGCGTAGGCAGGCCAGCAGCGGAGTCCACCACCCGTCCGCGAAGTCCTGGGCCTCGTCGATGACCAGGGCGTCGAACCGCTTGTTCTCGGGCAGGTTTCGCGCCAGGTCGGCCATCTGTTCGGGCAGCGTGTGCTCCCAGAACCGAGAGCTCTCGGCGGTGCGCTCGGACTCGTCGGGTCCGAGCGGAGCGCCCCACTCGATCCCCAGATCATGGAACTCCCCGACGTATGCGGGGCGATCGCGATAGCTCCAGGCGCCGGTGATGCGCTCGAGATACGACGCCAGCCCGTGCGAGTAGCACAGTAGCGCAACGCGTTTGCCCGCTCGGGTGAGTCGACGGGCCTGCTCGAGCGCCAGGTAGGTCTTGCCGCTGCCCGCGCCGCCCCGGATCTCCACGCGATCGAGCATGCCGATCGCGCGCAACAGCACCGCCTGCTCTCGGGTCAGTGCATCGGCGGCGCTCTCGTTCTCGAGTGCCCGCGCCACCACGTCCCGCTGGGGGAGGCCGCGGCCGGCGAGGGTGGTGGCCAACATCGTCACCCCCGCAGCGCCCGGGCGGGTGCCCGCGTGGGGGAGGCCTCGTAGCACCTGCTCCATCAACGGCAACATCGCGTGCAGCTGCGTTCGGTCGATCACCCGGTGCCGCGGGCAGTCCGGCAGCGCGAAGTCGGCCGGCAACTCGGTGTGGGGGAGAACCACCATGTGCGCCCAGGGCACCCGGCCGAGAGTCCACCGTGGATCGTTCTCGACGTACTCGCGCAGTGCGTAGCAGGCCAGTCGTGCCTGGTTCACCGGATCGATCACATGGCCGTTCCCCTGCATCCACTCGGTGCCGTTGTGCCACACCGATCCACCCTTGACCTCGAGGCACATCACACCGGCTCCTGCGATGGCCACCACGAAATCCACTTCGTGGTCCTTGGTGTGATCGGTGACCCGTTGGCTCCACACCAGCAGGTCGTCGTCGAGGAGTTGCTCGGTGAGCAGGTTCCACACCTGGCTCTCGCCGGAATTGGGAATGGACGGACTGTCCGGAATGGTTCGCGCCATGGTGCCGAGGGTAGTGCGAGCGCGGTGTCGGTGGCCCGCGCTACGGTCGAAAGTGGGTCGGGACCGCTCGGCCACGGTGGATCGTCGGCCCACGCGGGGGTCCGGTCGCCGCCCATCAACCAATACGGAGCCCGTCGATGATGTTCGGAGACAACAGCACTCGAACCAGCACCACCACCGGGCGGCACGTGGTGGTGTTCGCGCGCAGGGACGACGCGGCCGACTACGCCGCCGCCCTGCGGCGTGTTGCCGGCTTGACGGAGGTGGCTTCGACGCTCGATTTCTCGGGCCGTGTACTGGAGATGGACCAGGTTGGTCGGGCCCAGGCCACTGTCTTCGCGGCCCTG
The DNA here is from genome assembly GCF_054979605.1 of Rhodococcus sp. AZ1. Taxonomy (NCBI): domain Bacteria; kingdom Bacillati; phylum Actinomycetota; class Actinomycetes; order Mycobacteriales; family Nocardiaceae; genus Rhodococcus; species Rhodococcus sp. AZ1. The sequence continues at coordinate 122,229 of NZ_JBUEQF010000006.1, read as the reverse complement.
GGCGTGGCCGTGGTCGACGCAGATCCTGATCAGGCGCAGTCCCTCGAGGCGATGTGCGCGGACGACGGAGCAATTCGCACCGTCGAGCACGAGCGCATCCATCACCTTCGAGCTGCCGCGGAGCCTGGCGGGATCGGCCGGGGCGCCGAGTACGTGGCGGGCTACCGTGACGGGGTCGATGCGCTCTCCGCGCAGTTGCTCGGGCCGTCCGCTGCTGTGGCCACCCCCACCGGTTTCGTCGACACCGATGCCGCCACCTGGGGCCTGCAGGCCACCGGTGTGCTCTCGAGCGCCGCCACCGGTGCGGGCGTCACCGTGGCAGTGCTCGACACCGGGTTCGACAGCACTCACCCCGACTTCGCCTCGCGCGAACTCACCCAGCGATCCTTCGTCGCGGGCGAGACCACCGCAGACGGGGTGGGCCACGGCACGCACTGCATCGGTACCGCGTGCGGGCCGCTGACGCCGACCACGGGACGTCGCTACGGTGTGGCTCACCAGGCGCAGATTCTGGTGGGCAAGGTGCTCGACAACACCGGCAGCGGTACCGATCAGCAGATCCTGGCCGGTCTGGACTGGGCGCTGAGCAACTCGGTGACCGTGGTGTCGATGTCGCTGGGTGCCGATGTTCGCGAGGTGTCCTCGGCGTACGAGACCGTCGGTCGGCGCGCGCTGGACCGCGGAACGCTCATCGTGGCTGCGGCGGGTAACAACGCGCGACGTCCGGCGAACCCGGGGTTCGTGGGTGTGCCGGCCAACAGTCCGTCCATCGCCGCCGTCGCTGCTGTGGATCCGATGTTGGGAATCGCCCCGTTCTCTGCCCGGAGCCTGGGAGTCGACGGCGGCAACATCGACGTCGCCGCACCGGGTGTGGACGTGTACTCCTCGTGGCCGGTGCAGGCTGTGGACGGCGCCTCGCGCTACAACACCATCAGCGGCACCAGCATGGCCACTCCGCACGTGGCGGGCATCGCCGCGCTGTGGGCGCAGGTCACCGGACGCCGCGGACGCGACCTGTGGACCACTCTCACCCAGGGCAGCACCCGTTTGCAGATCCCCGCGTCCGACGTCGGGTCCGGGCTCATCCAGGCGCCGCAGTAGCCCATCCTGGCCCCGGTGCTGCGGGCGTAGCATCGCAGCCATGGGAGAGGTCACGATCACCGTCGACGACGAGCATCTGGGTGCTCTCGATCAGATCGTCGAGGCTCTGCAGAACCAGGGTGTACGCGTCACCGCCGTGCACTCGACGCTGGGCATCATCTCCGGCACTGCCGACCTCCAGCGCCCCGCAGCGCTGGCCGACATCGCCGGTGTCGCCTCGGTGGAGCAGAGCCCGACCTTCCGCACGCGTAAGCACGGGCCCGCGCACTGAGGTCTCGTGCGTCGGTAGGAGGTCTCGTGCGGTGGTAGGCCCGCGTTCCCGGTGGTCAGCGGGGGTCGAGGGTGATGAGCACCTGACGCTGACCGTTGGCCGTCAGCGACGACACTGCGTGCCCGGTGCGGCGGCCTTCGGGAAAACTCACCGTGACCGGGGCGCCATCACCGAGAAAGTTCGTCCACCACGTCTTCTGGCTGGGCGCAGCAACCAGCACCTGCACCTGATCGCCGCGCCGCCGGTACATCACCGGCAGCCGGATCGACCTCCCCGAGCGGCGGCCGGTGTATTCGAGCACCACCATCGATCGGCCGAGCAGTGTCGACAATCCCGGCACCTTCAGTAAGGGAAACACGGCCATGTTCGCCGCAGCGGCCACGCGCTGGAGAGTTGTCATGCGCGTGATGCTAATCCCCGCGGGGCTCACACCTCGTCGGCGTCGGATCGGGGAGGTCGATCTCGCGCTCGCTCCGCACGGGCTCGGTTGTGATGATCGCGTGGGCCGGGGCAGATCGTCATCGGGGTCGACGGTCTCCTACCGGGGAAACAGACCGAGCAGCGGTCGTCCCGCGGCGAGGCCGTCGACCGTCGGCGCCCCCACCCGCACCCCGCGCAGACCCGGGAACCGTGCGCGTACAGCGGTTTCGAACCGATCGGTGAGGGTGATGTCCGAGGCGGGGCAGTGCGCGCAGGTCCCGGTGAGCGAGAGCGTCACCACCGCGTCCCGCACTTCCTCCACCCTCAGCTCACCACCGTGCGAGCGAATGTAGGTACCCACGTCACCGCTGAGCACCTCGTCGACCGCGGCGCGCAGCACGTCGTCCGGATCGGTTCTGCCCTGCGGTTTCCACGCCGACGGGGTGCCGAGGCCGCCCGCGAGCGCGGTGCGCACTCGAGCGCCGTCCGCCCGCCAGGAATGTCCGGGGCCCAACGTCACTCGCACCGCAACTGGTTCGACGTCGATGGCGGCGACCGTGCCGTCGGCGACCAGCGCAGCCACGTCGTCCGGCATCGCGGCGACGGCGCCCACGAACGGCAGTGTCCCGGCGGGCATCACCCAACGCACGTCCGGTGAGTCGGCCACGGGTTCGGGGTGGATCGCCACACTCATGGCTGCGCCCCGGTCATGGCTGAGTCCCGATCATGTCAGGGCCGCCACGACGGTGTGCGCGATCAGGGCCATCGTCCACGCGAGGACGAACATGTAGCCGAAGGCGATCGCCGGCCACTTCCAGGTTCCGGATTCGCGCCGCATCACGCCGATGGTCGACATGCACTGCAAGGCGTAGAGGAAGAACACCATCAGAGCTGCCACCACGGGCGCGGTGAACAGTGGCTGCCCGGCGCGCGGGCCGTCGGTGACGGTGAGCGACTCTAGCGAGTTCCCTGGATCGTCGGGATTCTCGGCGGCGGCCACCTGACCCATCGTGGCGACGAACGTCTCGCGAGCCGAGAGCGACGCCACGATGCCGATGTTGATCCGCCAGTCGAAGCCGAGCGGCTCGAACACCGGCGCGATGAACTTGCCCACGGCTGCGCCGGCGCTGTTCTCGATGACGTACGCCGAGGTGGCGGTGGAATCGGCCGGGTCGATCCCGGCTGCTGCGAAGTCGGCGTCCCCGCGGAACGGCAGATTGAGCAGCAGCCACAGCGCCGCCGTGGTGACGAGGATGATGACACCGACCTTGCGGACGAAACCCTTGCAGGCGTCCCACACGCTGAGGGTGACAGTGCGCAACGACGGCACACGATAGGGCGGCATCTCCATGTAGAAGGGGAGCAGCGGACCGGTGCCGCGCCCGATGCGGGAGAACAGGGCTGCGGTCAGCATCGCCGACACCGCTCCACCGATGTACAGGCCGAACATCACCACACCCTGCGCGCCGAACGGTCCCACCTTGGTCGACGAGTCCACCAGCAGCCCCGTCAACAGGATGTAGACCGGCAGACGGGCCGAGCACGTCATCAGCGGCGCCGCCATCATCGTGGCGATTCGGTCGCGGGTCGAGGGAAGGGTTCGGGTGGCCATGATTCCCGGAATCGCACAGGCCAGCGACGACAGGAGGGCGACGAACGCGCGACCCTCGAGGCCCGCTGTGGACATCAGTTTGTCCATCAGGAACGCGGCGCGCGCCATGTAGCCGATGCCTTCGAGCAGCGCGATGAGAATGAACAGCAGCGCGATCTGCGGCAGGAACACCAGGACGCCGCCCACCCCGCCGATCATCGCGTCGCTGAGGAAGCTGGCCAGCCAGTCGATACCCACCCGCTGATCGACCTGATCGGCGAGGAAATCGAAGAACTGCTGGACGTAGTCCTGCAGCGGTGCGGCGAGGGTGAAGATCACCTGGAAGAACGCGAACATGATCGCGAAGAAGGTCAGAGACCCCCACAGCGGGTGCAGAAGGACTGCGTCGATGCGCTTGGTTCGCGCGTCGGTGACCGGCAACGTATAGGACGACGACCGCAGAACCGAGTCGATCCACCCCGTGACCTCGTCGGTGTCGGTGGGTGGGGGAACCGCCGGGGCCGACCACTCCGACGGGTTCGGCAGCAACGTGCGCAGCGCGGCCAATTCCTGTTTGCGACCGCCGGTGACGGTGACGACGGGAACGCCGACTGCGCGCTCGAACGCGGCGATGTCGATCGAGCCCTGACGACGGGTCAGCTCGTCGCTGAAGGTCATCACCACACAGACGGGCAACCCCGTCCCGAGCACCTGCGCGAGCATTCCCAGCGATCGGCGCAGCGTGGTGGCGTCGAGGGTGACCACCAGGCCGTCCGGTGTCGGGTTCTCCGCGTCGTCCGGGTCGAGCACGGTGCTGACCACCTGCTCGTCGGGGCTGATGGCATCGAGACTGTAGGAACCGGGCAGATCCTCGATCAGGACGTCCCGATCGTCCAGACGCGCGCGACCCTCGTACCGTGCGACGGTGACACCGGGGTAGTTGCCGGTCTTGGCGCGCAGCCCGGTGAGTGCGTTGAACAGAGTGGTCTTGCCGGAGTTCGGGCTCCCGACCAGTGCCAATCGCGCGGCGACATCGTCGACTGCGACGCTCTTGGGTGCACCATGGTGTGCGTGGCTCATCGTGAAGACTCCAGGATCGAGTGCCCGACACCGAACCGGCTCGGGAGAGAGTGGACCACCACGTCAGTCGAGCGCGACCTTGATGCAACTCGCCTGGTTGCGGCGCAGCGCGATGTCGTAGCCGGCAACGCGAAGTACGACAGGACCGCGCAGTGGGGCGCGGCGCACCGCGAGGACGGTCGTGCCGGGGGTGAACCCGAGATCGAAGAATCGCCGTGCGGTGGAGGCGCCGGCCTCATCGCAGATGCGGGTCACCACGGCACTCTGTCCCGGACGCAGGTCGGCCACGCTCGCTTCGCGGGTGGTGATGGACGATTTGCCCGTCATCGTGCGGTTTCCCAGCCGATCCGTCATCGTCGACATCGCTGACCACTCTCGTCCGAAGGTGGAAGGATCGGTCCGGTTCTTCAACTGAGGTAACCCTTCCCTTGTGAGGCAAGCATAACTTCACTCGCCTTCCGTGGCGAGTGACTCCCGTCACCCGATCGAGCTTACGACGGGTGCGCATCTCAGGGCAGTCTCAGTTCGCGAGTCGATACTGATGACATGCGACTTTTCGGGCGACACCGCAGCACTGCGCGGCGGGGAAGCGCTGTGATCTCGCGCAGACGTGCACTCTCGCTCAGGCTGCGAGTGCTCGTGCTCACCACGGTTCTCTCGGCGGGTGCCGTCGCGGTCTCGTCCCTGGCGATCTACGTCGTCGTCGAGGACGCCCTCCAGTCCCAGATCGTCGCGCGAGTCGAACGCAACGCCACCAAGTTGGCCACCAGCGCATCGACAGGGGTGTCCCCGGCGGCGCTCGGCTTCGCCAGCGACGGGGCGCAGGGCCTGCGGGTCGCGGTGGTCACCTCCACCGGCCAGCTGGTCACTCAGAACGGGTACGCCGAACCGTTCGCCGACGACTCCGGGCGCCTGTCGACCGAGTTCGAACCACTGGTCGGCGGGCAGAGAGATGCCATCACGGTGATCGCTCACGGGTACGTCGCCGCGGGGCGCACGGCCTCCAACGGTCAGGTGGTGATGGTTGCCGAGCCGCAGAGCTCGATGGAGCCGACGCTGCACACTCTGGTTCTCTGGCTCGGCGGTCTCGGGGCTGCGCTGATCGCGGTCGGGGCCGCTGCCGGGTCCGTGGCTGCCAACGCCGGTCTGCGACCGGTGGCGCGCCTGACCAGGGCGACCAACAGGGTGGCGCAGACCAACGACCTTCGACACATTCCCGTCGTCGGTGACGACGAGCTGGCCGCGTTGACCAGAAGCTACAACGCGATGCTCACCGCGCTCGTGCATTCCGGTGCCCGCCAGTCGCAGCTGATCATCGACGCCGGAGCCGAGCTGCAGACCCCGTTGACCGCACTGAGAACCAACATCGAACTACTCATCTCCACGCAGACCGGATCGGTCGGCGTGATGGATCCCGAGACCGAGTCGGCTCTGCGCCGCGACATCGTCGAGCAGTTGGACGAGCTGACCCGTCGCATTCAGACTCTCGTCGACGAGGCCCGGGGAACGGAGAAGCGCGCCGACACCTGACCCCGCAGGATCAGGCGTCGGCGCGCCCCGGCTGGTGCTGCGCCGAGCGTGTCTACTTCAGCTCGGCCGAGCTCAGGCCCAGCACTCGGCGGGCGACGATGAGCTGCTGGATCTGCTGGGTGCCCTCGAAGATGTCGAGAATCTTCGAGTCCCGCGCCCACTTCTCGAGCAGCGGACGCTCGGAGTACCCGAACGTCCCGGCCAGTTCCACGGCCTTGAGCGTGATGTCGGTGGCGCTGCGTCCGGCCTTGGCCTTCGACATCGATGCCTGCAGGCTGTTCGGCTCCTTGTTGTCCGCCATCCAGGCTGCACGAAGGGCCAGCAGGTAGGCGGCCTCCCAGTCGGCTTCGAGGCGGATGAACTCTGCCGCCGCGGCGGGCTGGTTCATGGCGGGCGCGTCGTAGTCGACCTCGACGCCGGCGTCGGCGAGGATGCTGCGCAGCTCCTCGAGGGCAGCCCGCGCCACACCGATGGCCATACCGGCCACAAGGGGGCGAGTGTTGTCGAAGGTCTGCATGACACCGGCGAAGCCCTTGTCGGTGTTCACGTCCGCGGAACCGAGGAGGTTGTCCTTGGGGATGCGGCAGTTCTCGAACAGGAGGGCGGCGGTGTCGGAGGCCTTGATGCCCAGCTTGTGCTCGAGGCGTGAGACGGTCATGCCCGGTGTGCCACGTGGGACGACGAAGGACTTGATCGCGGCGCGGCCCTTGCTCTTGTCGACGCTGGCCCACACGACGACGTGTGTCGAGCGCTCACCGGCGGTGACGTAGATCTTCTCGCCGTTGAGCACCCACTCGTCGCCGTCGAGAACAGCGGTTGCGCCCACGGCGGCCGAGTCGGATCCGAACTCGGGTTCGGTGATGGCCATCGAAGCCCACACCTTGCCGAAACGCTCGAGCTGCGCATCGGTGGCCACTGCCGCGATCGCGGAGTTGCCCAGGCCCTGGTACGGCACCGACAGGGTCAGGCCCACATCGCCCCAGCAGGTTTCGATCACGTTGACCAGGGCGGACATGTTGCCGCCATTGGCGTTGGCGGTCTTGCTGGGCTTGGGTGCCTCCTCGCCGCCCTTCTCACGACCGCCGGCGGCGCCGCCGATCTCGCCACCGGCGTCGGACATGCCCTCCACCATGGCCGCCATGGTGTCGAGTTCCTTGGGGTATTCGTGCTCGGCCAGGTCGTACTTACGAGAGACGGGCCGGAAGATCTCGGCGGCCACCTGGTGCGCCTGGTTCGCCGAAGCCTTGAGCTTGCGGGGAAGTTCGAGGTTGATCATCGTGTGTTCCTTCTGAAGAACGTCGGTGGGTGTCGTGGGTTCGGATCAGATGAGGACGATGCCCTCGGCGACGCCTACGGCGCGCAGGTCGCGGTACCAGCGCTCGACCGGATGCTCCTTGGTGAAGCCGTGTCCGCCGAGGAGCTGCACGCCGTCCAGACCGATCTGCATGCCCTTGTCGGTGGCCAGGCGACGCGCCAGCGAAGCCTCGCGGGCGAATGCCAGGCCCTGCTCGGCGCGGGAGGCGCCGCGCAGGGTGACCAGCCGCATGCCGTCGAGCTCGATGGCGATGTTGGCCACCATGAACGCCACCGCCTGGCGGTGGCTGACCGGCTCACCGAAGGCCTCGCGGCTGTTGACGTACGGAATCACGTAGTCGAGAACCGCCTGCGACGTGCCCGCGGCCAGCGACGCCCAGCCCAGACGCGACAGGTGGACGGCATCGGTGTAGTTGCTCAGTGCGGTTGCGGAGTCGACCTCGCCGAGCAGCGCGCTCTCGGGAACGGCGACATCCTCGAGGAGCAGGCGACCGAGCCCTGCCGCGCGCAGGCCCATGCTGGGGTCAGCCTCGACAAGCAGTCCCTTGGCGTCCGATTCGACGATGAAGAACGCGGGGCGCCCGTCGAGTTCGGCGCCGATGATGAACAGCTCGGACGCGGCCGCGGCCGGCACCAGGCTCTTGACACCGTTGATCTTGAACCCGCTGGGGGAGCGCACGGCCTTCGTCTTCAGCGCGAACGGGTCGAACAGGGCACGCGGCTCGTTGATCACGACTGCGGCGTTCGGAACGTTCTCGCCGGTGAACGAGGGCAGGTAGGTCTTCTGCTGGGCAGCGGATCCGAACTGGGTGAGCGCGACGGCCACACCGCTCGGTGCGAGGATCGGCAGGGCGAGGCCCATGTCTCCGTGCGCAAGTGCCTCGGCGACCAGCGCGTTGGTGACGGCGCCGCGCTCGCTGGCGGCACCTTCGATCTGCTCGGGGACGTTGATGAGGGTGACACCCAGCTCGGCGGCGCGGCTGACCAGGTCGGGCGGCGAGGCAGCGGCCTCGTCGGCGTCGTGCGCGGCCGGGCGCAGGATCTCCTCGGCGAACTCCTTCACCGTCTCGACGATCATCTTCTGCTCGTCGTCGGGTGTGAGGTCGAAGTAGTCCTTGCGGGCGCCGGTGGCATCGGGGAGGCGCTCGGGCTTGCCGCCGGTGACCTTCTCGAACGTGCGGGTGGCGGCACCGAGGGTCTTGAAGCCGGTCTTGGTGCTCTCGTAGATGCCGCGGTCGATGGTCTCGCGGATTCCGTACTTCTCTGCCAGGTCCGAACCGGTGATCTTGGACAGCACGCGCATGGCTGTACCCATGGCGTCCCGCTTGATCGGGTTCAGGCCCACAGCGGAGTCGTTCTTCGCCGAGCGCTTGGCCGAGGGGGAAACGTCTTGCTTCGTCATGATCACCAGTGGTTTCTCGGTGTTCGGTCGTGGACGACGAGTATCTTACTCCGCAGTAAGATAGGTGTCTACCACCTAGTAGGTATCCGATGTCAGACCGTTCAGAACCGCCGCGTGCAGAAGACCGTTCGACGCAACCGCGCTGCCCCCGGCCGGGCCGTTCTCCCCGCTCAGCGAGGTGAATCGGCCGCCCGCCTCGCGAACCACCACGTCGAGGGGTGCGAGATCCCACAGCGACACCTCGGGCTCGAGTGCGATGTCGAGCGCACCTTCGGCGAGCAGGCAGTAGGACAGGAAGTCCCCGTACGCCCGCACTCGCCACACCCGGTCGGTCAGGTCGAGGAAGTTCTCCCGCAGCCCCAACTCGCGCCAGCCGGACAGGCTGGAGAAGCTCAGGCTCGCTGACCCGAGATCGTGGACGGCCGAGACCGTCAACCGGCGGGGCTCGGAATCGGCGAACCTGCCCCAGGCCCCGCAGCCCGACGCAGCCCACCAGCGCCGCATCAGAGCCGGTGCGCTGACCACCCCCACCGTGGGCACACCGTCCTCCAACAGCGCGATGAGCGTGGCCCACACCGGAACCCCCCGCACGAAGTTCTTGGTGCCGTCGATCGGATCGACCACCCACTGCCGCCCGGTCAGAACGGCGTCGCCTCCGAACTCCTCGCCCAGCACCGCATCGTCCGGCCGCTCGACTGCCAAACCTGCCCGGACCACGCGCTCGACGGCGAGGTCGGCGTCGGAGACCGGCGTCAGGTCCGGCTTGTCGTCGACACGCAGGTCCGTGGCGAGAAACCGGTCTCGGGTGATGGCATCGGCGGCGTCGGCCAGTTGCAGCGCCAGTGCGAGGTCGGGCGGGCTGTCCGCGGGAGTGAGCACGCCTGCGAGGCTATAGACGATCGAGCACAGTGTGCAGTATTCGGTACTGAGCACGGACTACTGCACACTCGCCCCGGGGTGGACCCGGTAGCGTGGCTGACCGTGCATCCCGACGTCGCCGCCTCCATCGCCGAACTCGATCAGACCCTGCGGACCGTGGAGTCGGTGCTCGATGTGGACGAGCTTCGACGCCGCATCGACGAACTCGAACACCAGGCCGCCGATCCCGAGCTGTGGAACGACCAGGAACACGCCCAGCAGGTCACGAGCGAGTTGTCGCACGCGCAGAGCGAACTCCGCCGAGTCGAGGCACTGCGCGGTCGCCTCGACGACCTGCCGGTGCTCTACGAGCTCGCCGAGGCCGAGGAGGGCGACGCGGCAGTCGACGCCCTCGCCGAGGCCGACGCCGAGCGCGAATCGCTCGGTCACGACATCGAGCAGCTCGAGGTTCGCACGCTGCTCTCCGGCGAGTACGACAAGCGCGACGCGCTGGTCAACATCCGCTCCGGCGCCGGGGGCATCGACGCGGCCGACTGGGCCGAGATGCTCATGCGTATGTACATCCGCTGGGCGGAGAAGCACGGCTACGGCGTGGAGGTCTACGACACTTCCTACGCCGAGGAGGCGGGCATCAAGAGCGCGACCTTCGCCGTCAAGGCCCCGTACAGCTACGGCACCCTGTCGATCGAGCAGGGCACCCATCGGCTCGTGCGCATCAGTCCCTTCGACAACCAGGGACGACGGCAGACCTCCTTCGCCGAGGTCGAGGTGCTGCCGGTGGTCGAGACGACCGACCACATCGACATCCCGGAGGGCGACGTCCGCGTCGACGTGTACCGCTCGTCCGGCCCCGGCGGACAGTCGGTGAACACCACCGACTCCGCGGTGCGCCTGACCCACATCCCCACCGGCATCGTGGTGACCTGTCAGAACGAGAAGTCCCAGCTGCAGAACAAGGTCTCGGCGATGCGGGTGCTCCAGGCCAAGCTGCTCGAGGTCAAGCGCAAGGAGGAGCGCGCGGAGATGGACGCGCTCAAGGGCGACGGCGGGAGTTCGTGGGGCAACCAGATGCGTTCGTACGTGCTGCACCCGTACCAGATGGTGAAGGACCTGCGTACCGAGTACGAGGTCAACAACCCGGGCGCCGTCCTCGACGGCGATATCGACGGCTTCATCGAATCGGGCATTCGCTGGCGCATGCGCGGTGACGACACCTGATGCACACGCTGGGATTCGGACCGTTCCAGACGGCGGATCTGCAGTTCTGGCTACGCACCAACGGCCTGCAGATCGTGCTGTTGATTCTCGGTGGCATGTTGGCCGCGCGCTTCGTCGCATGGGCCGGACGCACCGTGCTCGCCCGCTTCGACACCGAGTACGAACAGAGCGAGGACCTCGTGCGCAGCGAGGCGGCGAAGTACCGGCACTCGCTGGCGCAGGTGATCACGTGGGTCGTGGTCGCGTTGATCTATGTGCTGGTCACGGTTCAGGTGCTCGAGCGGCTGGGCTTCCCGATCTCCAGTCTCGTGGCGCCGGCCACCGTGCTCGGTGCCGCGCTCGGCTTCGGCGCCCAACGCATCGTCCAGGACGTCCTGGCCGGGTTCTTCATCATCACCGAGCGGCAGTACGGCTACGGCGACGTGGTGCGCATCGCGGTGGTCGGAGCAGTCGAGGAGGCCACCGGCACCGTCGAGGACGTCAACCTGCGCGTGACCCGCATCCGGTCCTCCGACGGCGAGGTGATCACCCTCCCCAACGGCCAGATCGTGAAATCGGTGAATCTGTCCAAGGATTGGGCGCGCGCCGCGATCGATGTACCCGTGCCGCTGGGATCGGACATCGCGCACGTCACCGACACGCTCAAGGGAATAGGTGCCCGCGCGTACGAGGACGACGCCCTGCGTGAACTGCTCCTCGACGAACCCACCGTGATGGGCGTGGATTCCATCGAGGTCGATCACGTGAATCTGCGCGTGGTCGCTCGGACTCTGCCGGGCAAGCAGTTCGACGTCGCCCGCGAGATCCGCGCGAGGATAGCCCTCGCCCTGCGCGGCGAGGGCATCATCGTCGACCCCGAGGCCGGTCGCGCCGAATCGGCTCGAGAGCAGGAGCTCCGGTGAGGAGGGTGCTCGGCATGCGAACGTCCACCATCGGCTTGCTCCTGGCGTTCACGGTTGCGCTGGGAACCTATCTCGCTGTCCGACCCGATCCGACCACCGACGAGAACTCTCCCGTCTACAACCGCCCGCCCGCGACCACGACGGCCCCGGCGGGGATTCCGGTCCCCGGGCTTCCGGGTATCACCATTCCCGTGCCCACGACCACACCGACCACGACCACGACCACACCGACCACGACCACCACACCGACCACGACCACATCCGTTCCACGCTGAGGGCCAACCACATGAGCAGCTTCGAGACAACGCCCGATTCCGTCGTCTGGCGGGGTGGAGGTGAGACCCTCACGGTCCAGGCGTGGGGTGCGGACGGCATTCGCGTGCGAGCGCGTCGGACCCCACTCGTCGGCGACGACCATCACGCTCTGCTGCCGGTGGCACCCTCGACACCCACGATCACCGTCGACGGTGAGACCGCAACCCTGGTGCAGGGTCGCATCACGGTGGTGCTGACCGCGCGCACCCTTCCCGACGAGAGCTACGGACACGCGCGCCGTCTGTGCGCCCTCGAGTTCCGCAACCAGCGGGGGGAAGTCCTGCTCCGCGAGATCGATCCCGGCGGCTCGCTCAAGCTCGCAGCCCGTCACTATCGACCCAACATCGGCGGCAATCACCGCATCACGGCTGCCTTCGAGCCGCCGGCGGGCGAGAAGCTGTACGGCATGGGCCAGTACCAACAGGCGATCCTCGACGTCAAGGGCAGCACGTTCGAACTGGCCCATCGCAATTCGCAGGCCAGCATCCCGTTCGTGCTGTCCTCCGCCGGGTACGGCTTTCTCTGGCACAACCCTGCGATCGGGCGTGCGACGTTCGCGACCAACCGCACGGAATGGGTCGCCGAGGCATCGAGCTGCCTCGACTACTGGATCACCGCCGGGGACAGCCCCGCCGAGATCACGGCCGCGTACGCCGAGGCCACCGGGCACGTGCCGATGATGCCCGAGTTCGGCCTGGGTTTCTGGCAGTGCAAACTGCGGTACTGGAACCAGGAGCAGCTACTCGAGGTGGCGCGCGAGCATCGCCGTCGGGACCTTCCGATGGACGTGATCGTCGCGGACTTCTTCCACTGGCCGCAGATGGGCGACTACCGGTTCGACCCGGAGTTCTGGCCGGACCCGAAGGCGATGGTGGACGAACTTGCCGAGTTGGGCATCGAACTGATGGTCTCGGTGTGGCCACAGGTGTCGATGAAGTCGGAGAACTTCGAGGAGTTCGATCGGCGCGGGCACCTGGTGCGGGTGGAGCGCGGCATGGACGTGCAGATGGCGTTCCAGGGTCCGAGCATGTTCCTCGACCCCACCAATCCGTCCGCGCGCGAACATCTGTGGGAGATCTGCAAGCGCAACTACCACGATCTGGGTGTGCGGCTGTTCTGGTTGGACGAGGCGGAGCCCGAGTACGGCGCGTACGACTTCGACAACTACCGCTACCACCTCGGCCCCACACTCGAGGTGGGCAACATCTATCCGCAGGCGTTCTCGCGTGCCTTCTACGAGGGTCAGCTGGCCGCCGGGCAGAACGAGATCGTGAACCTGGTGCGATGCGCCTGGGCGGGCAGCCAGCGCTACGGTGCCCTCGTGTGGTCGGGTGACATCCACTCGACCTACGACGATCTGCGCCGCCAGATCACCGCAGGAATCCACATGGGTGTGGCTGGGATCCCGTGGTTCACCACGGACATCGGGGGATTCCATGACGGCGACATCACCGACCCGAACTTTCACGATCTGCTGATTCGCTGGTTCCAGTTCGGCACCTTCTGCCCGGTGATGCGCCTGCACGGCGATCGCCAGCCGACCGAGCGGGTCACCGGCGCCGACGGTATCGAGCGGTGCCCGTCGGGGGCGGACAACGAGCTGTGGAGCTTCGGTGAGGACATCTACGAGATCCTGGCGTCGTACGTCCGGCTGCGTGAGCAGCTGCGGGACTACACACGCGCTGCGATGACCGAGGCGCACCGCAACGGCCAACCGGTGATGAGAGGTCTTTTCCACGACTTCCCGCACGATCGACACGCGTGGGACGTGGCCGATCAGTTCCTCTTCGGCCCGGACATCCTCGTGGCGCCCGTCGTCGAGCCCCACGCATCCGAGCGTGAGGTGTACCTGCCCGCGGGTGTGCGGTGGCGCGAGATGCACACCGGTTCGATCCACGACGGGGGTGTGCGCATCACGGTGGACGCTCCCCGTCACCTGATCCCCGTCTTCGTGCGCGACGGTTCACTCGAGGGCATCGGCCTCGATCTTCGGTGACGTGTCCGCTCGCTCCTCAGCGAGCCTGCTCGGAGCGGTTCCGGAGCCCGGTGATGTAGCCGGGCATCCGATCCTCGGGTTCCCACCCGGTGGACAGCGCGCGCCCGATGTCGAGAACGAAGGTGTGCGCCAGCGCGTCCACCGAGTACGTGGTGATTCGTGGCTCGGAGCCGGTGACGCGGGCGAGCAGGCCGCCCAGCTCGACGGCGATCCGTGCCACCGGCAGCGGCATGTGACGGATCGTGACCTCTGCGCCCAGTGCCGCACCGAGCAGCGCGCGAGCAGTGGCGTCGCGCGCAACCGGGACGCGGTCGGCGATGTTGTACGCCCCGCCCGGCCATCGGAGTGCCTGCACACAGGCGTCCGCGAGGTTGTCCACGTGGGTCATCGACAGATGCACGTCTGCGCCGGGAAGCACGATCGATCGACGCCGCACCGCCGCGATCAGTCTGGGCAGCAGGTGCGTGTCGCCGCGTCCGTAGACCGCGCGCGGTCGCAGCACCACCGCGCCGGCGTTCAGGGCCAGTCGATCGGCTTCGGCCTTGGTACGGCCGTAGGAGTTCAGGTGCCCGCCCGCGGTGGGATGGCTCTCGGTAACCAGGGTGCGGTCGACGGTGACGTCGTACACGCTCGACGAACTGACCACCACCATCGGGATGGCGGCCGCTGCGTCGAGCAGGCGCGCAGTCCCCTCGATGTTGACGCGGACGAATCGGTCGTCGTCCACCCCCGGTCGCGGGTCACCGACCGCCGCGGCCAGATGAATCAGCGCGTCCACGGCGGAGAGATCCGGTGCAGGGCCGACGGCGTCCCAGTGCACCCACTCGTGCGCATCGGGAACTGGGCGGCGCCCCCAGGCGATCACGGTATGCCCGTCGGCTCGCAGCCGCCGGACCACAGCGCCGCCGCAGAACCCGCTCGCGCCGGTGACCGCTACCCGCATCCGCTCACCCATGTGCTTGCGCCGACAGGGCGATCTCCAACCTCTGCCACGCCGGAAGTGACGCGGAGCGATCGGGGACTGCGGCGACCACTGTCGGCATCAACGGTGCGAACGCGACAAGAACGGAGTCCATCAGTGCCCGCGCGACGGCCACGCCGGGGCAGGTGCGGCGACCGGCGCCGAACACGAGCCTGCTGTCCCCGGCGGGGGCGGGGTGATCGACCGACAGTGCGTGATGGCGTTCGCCCACGGCTCGTCGAACCATGAGCAGGAGGAGGTCGCGGGAGCGGATTGAACGCCCCCCGATCTCGGCGGCGGAACCGGCCACCCTCGGCATGATCGGTGACGGTGCGATGACGCGGAAAAGTTCCGCTATCAGGGTCTCCCGCCGATCCGGATTCAGCACGTCGTCCCACAGGTCGTCGTCGGCCACACGTGCAACCGCTCGCGGGAGTGCGGCGTAGGTGGTGACGATCGTGGCGATGGCGAGCATCGTCTGTCGTGCGTCGAGGTCGACCACGTCCGCGAGGTGGTCGTGGAAGCGACGCCGACGCCAGTACGGCAGCTCCGAATCGGCCGCCGACGACGCTGTTCGGCGGGCGGCCTCCGCGAACCGAGCGATGGCCGGGCCGTCCATGGTCCGGCCGATCATGGTCGCCGCGGTGGTACCCGACAGCTGGTCGGTGAGCCGGCACAGGTCCACCCGCCGCCCGGCCATCAGCGTCTCGACGGCGGCGTCGAGGTGCGGTTGCCACAGTCCGCGCAGATTCTCGATGTTGCGGGGGTCGAGCGCGCTCGTGATCTCGCGCCGCGACTGCCGGTTCGCCTCGTCCTCGGCATCGAAGACCGTGTCGGCGATCTCGTGCTTGCGGAAGGTGCCACCCGTGGTCCGATCACCGGTGTGATCGAGGGGAACCTTGGTCAAGGTCCGCCGAATGCCGTCGGCGTCGTCGATCAATACGGTCGAGCCGACGCGCCGAGCGGGGATCCTGCACAGCGCACCGAGGACGCCGTAGAGAACGGGGTGGGCGCCGCGCGTGTACACCCGGCGATCGCGCGTGCGCCCCGCCGACGGCGTTCCCCTCGAGTGCGTGCCCATCACGAGTGCACTCCGAGGTCTCGCAGCCGTGCAACTGCGGCCACGCGGTCCGGCTTGCCCGATCGGGCCGAACGCGGAATCGTGCCGATGACGATCCGATCCGGTCGAGCCACACCGAGAGCCGCCACGGGCCCACGCAGTTCGGAGTGGACCTGCTCGGCCGACGCACCGGGGACGGGCTCGACCAGGAGCACCACCTGCTCGTCGAGATCCTCGGACGGAACGCCGATGAGCAGGGCGGTGTCCACCGACCGAACATGCAGCGACGGTTCGTACAGGCCGGGGTAGATGTTGACCGCGCCGCGCAGGATCATGTCCTTGCGCCTACCGTGCAGCACGATGCGCCGATCATCGACCGAGCCCTGGTCGCCGGTGTCCACCTCGGTCAGCGGCGGGCCGCCCAGATACCCGCGGCACATCCCGTCGCCCCACACGTGAATCCCTCCGGTCTCGTCGGCTCGCGCGTGCATGCCCGGGAGCAGGTCGCCGGCGACGTCCCCGGTCCCGTCGTACGCGTTCTTCTCCGCCGCCTCGATCGCGGCGATCGGGAACGCCTCGGTCATCGCGTACACCCCCCACGCCGCGTCGGCTCCCGCCGCCCGCAGTCGGCCGAGCAGAGTCGCCGACGCCGGCGCCGATCCGGTGAACACTCGGCCCGTGAACCGCGCACCCCGATCGAGGAGGGCGCGCGCCTGCGGCGGGGTCGTGTACGTGACGTCTGGTCGCAGTCGGGCGATCGCCCGTGCGGACAGGGACGGGCACACCGTCGCCGACCGGGCGAGCGCGGGCAGCATCGCGAAGATGGTGGGAACCACCACCGTTCGCCCCCGCGTCATTCCCGTGAGGTCGGCTGCGGCCGCCATCCCGGCGCTGATCGAGGAGGGGCCGTGGACGACGCCGCGGGGATCGCCGGTGGTGCCCGAGGTGAAGATCACCACCGAGCCCTCGCCGTCGGGTCTGCGCGGCGGAGGGGGTGCCGACAGGCGGCGCGGCAGGACGATCGCCGGTGCCACGGCGTCGACGCGGGCCAACTCGCGGCCGGTTCGGCGCAGGATCGGGCGAACGGGTGCGCTGGTCGCCACCCGGATGGCGCGTTCGGTGAGCACCAGTGACACCCGTGCGGTGCGCATCTGCGCATCGAGCACCTCGGCCGAGATGCGGGGGTCCGCCGCCACCACGCACGCGTTCAGGCGGAACGCCGCCAGCACAACCGCGAGCGCCTCGGGCCCCGGACGTATCGCCAGACCGATCGAATCACCGCTGCCGATCCCACGACGATGCAACTCGCCCGCGATCGACAGTGCCCGGTGGGCCAGATCTCCGCGGCTGATCACGCGACCGCGCACGCTCGTGAACGCCGGATCGTGGGGAGTGCCGGCCAGTGCGTCGAGGAGGTCGTCGAGTCCGGGGTGGGTGGTCATCGAATCCCTTCCGATCGTGCTCGGCCCATCACCGCGGGTCGATGTCGTGCCGGCCGGGGCCGCGGTCGAGGTACCACCGTGCGGTCCCGATGATCCCGTACGTCCGAAGTCGTCGGGTGGAGTTCTCGGAGATCATCTCGGGGCACTGAGCGATGTGTGGGGTCGTGCGGCGCAGGCGATTGAGGAAGTCGCGATCCGTCGGTGCCGGTTTGCGCGGGATCCCGCCGCTTCGCTCGTACGTCGACGCCGTCAGTGCCATGTTGTTGCCCGAATGCATGCGATAGGGAGCCAGATACTCGGCGCCGCGGTTGGCCGGGCGCAGTCGACCGAACAGTGCTGCGATCACCACGAGGCTGCGGAAACCCGCGCGTGCCAGTGGCCCGTTCTCGTCGCGGCGGGCGACGATCTTTCCGCACACCACGTCGGCTCCGGTATCGAACGCCCTGCGGGCGGCGGCCACCCAGTCCGGGCGGGGTATGCAGTCCGCATCCGTTCGCACGATGCGGCTCGCCCCGCGGGAGATCGCGTACCGCATACCGGTGTCGACCGCGCACCCCACACCGGGCTCGGTCTCGACGATCACCTCGACCGGGAACGGTGCCGCGGCGGCGAACTCGGTGGCCAACGCACCCGTGCCGTCCGTCGAGGCGTTGTCGACCACCACGAGCGTGAAGTCCGTCTCGCTCTGGTGGGCGAGGGCAGTCAAGGTCTGCCCGAGACGAGCTTCCTCGTTGAACGCGGGTACGAGGACCCACAGAGCGTCGGTCCGGTTCTCGTCCGGCATGTGTGCGCACTCTCCTCGGATGGTTCGAACAGCAGTCACCGACGCTGCGGCGCGCTACCGGGAATACAGCGCACCCCGGTCTAGACTCGACCCCCGTGATCAGCGTGGAGAACGTCTCGAAATCCTACAAAGCGTCGACGCGCCCGGCGCTGGACAACGTGTCGGTCGAGATCGACAAGGGTGAGTTCGTGTTCCTGATCGGCCCCTCCGGATCAGGGAAGACGACGTTCATGCGCCTGCTCCTGAAGGAGGACACACCCTCCTCCGGCAACATTCACGTCGCGTCGTTCCACGTGAACAAGCTGTCCGGGCGCCGGGTCCCCAAGCTGCGCCAGAGTATGGGCTGTGTGTTCCAGGACTTTCGGCTCCTGCAGAAGAAGACTGTGGCGGAGAACGTCGCGTTCGCGCTGGAGGTGATCGGCAAGCCGCGGTCGGTGATCGCTCGCACGGTGCCCGAGGTGCTCGATCTCGTGGGTCTGGCCGGGAAGGCCGATCGCCTGCCCACCGAACTGTCCGGCGGCGAGCAGCAGCGCGTGGCCATCGCCCGAGCGTTCGTCAATCACCCGCTGGTCCTGCTGGCGGACGAGCCCACCGGCAACCTCGATCCCGATACGAGCACCGACATCATGCTCCTGCTCGAGCGCATCAACCGCACCGGCACCACGGTGCTGATGTCCACACACGACAACCACATCGTCGACTCGATGCGGCGCCGGGTCGTCGAACTCGACAACGGTCGCGTGGTGCGCGACGAGGCCCGCGGGGTCTACGGCGTCGGTCGGTAGTCCCAGCCCAGCCGCCGCTTCCCACACTCGATCGAAAGTCACCGACGATGCGCGCAAGTTTCCTCTTCGGAGAGGTTCTCACCGGCCTCCGCCGAAACATCACCATGACCGTCGCGATGATCCTCACGACCGCGATCTCGCTGGCTCTGTTCGGCGGAGGTCTGCTGGTGGTGCAAATGGCGAGCAAGACCCAGCAGATCTTCCTCGATCGGGTCGAGGTGCAGATCTTCCTCACCGACGACATCTCGGCCACCGATCCCGGCTGCACCGGCGATATCTGCTCGAACCTGCGCAAGGACCTCGAGTCGACGCCGTCGGTGGTGTCCGTGCAGTACCTCAACCGTGCGGACGCCGTCGCCGACGCCACCAACCGTGTGTTCAAGGATCAGCCCGAACTGGCATCGCTGGTCAGCCAGGACAGTTTTCCCGCTTCGTTCAAGGTCAAGTTGAGCGACCCCGAACGGTTCGGGGTGATCAACGATCAGTTCGCCGCCAGACCCGGCGTGCAGAGCGTGCTCAACCAACGCGACCTCGTGGATCGACTGTTCAGCGTGCTCACCGGCGTGCGTAACGCAGCATTCGCGATCGCCGTCGTCCAGGCGATCGCCGCGGTGCTGCTGATCGCCAACATGGTGCAGATCGCTGCATTCACCCGTCGCACCGAGGTGGGCATCATGCGGCTGGTGGGCGCGACCCGGTGGTACACACAGTTGCCGTTCCTCGTCGAGGCCGTCGTCGCGGCCCTGGTGGGTGCGGTGCTGGCCATCGCGGCGCTCTTCACGGCCAAGACGGTGTTCATCGATTCGGTGTTGAACGATCTCTATCAGGCCAACATCCTCGCGCGCATCACCACCAGCGACGTGCTCCTCGTGTCGCCGATCCTGTTGCTCGCGGGAGTGGGGATGGCGGCCGTCACCTCGTACGTCACGTTGCGTCTGTACGTCCGTCAGTGACATCGTGTGGAACGTGAAGGCGAGGTGAGACCGTGAAGGAGAAGGGTCGCAAGGCCATTGCGACCAATCGCAAGGCCCGACACAACTACACGATCGTCGATACCTACGAGGCGGGTGTCGCGTTGGTCGGCACCGAGGTCAAGAGTCTGCGTGACGGTAAGGCATCCCTCGCGGACTCCTTCGCCACCGTCGACGACGGCGAAGTGTGGCTGCGCGGGCTGCACATTCCCGAGTACTCACGGGGAAGCTGGACCAACCACGCGCCGCGCCGGAACCGCAAGTTGCTGTTGCACAAGCGCGAGATCGAGCACCTGATCGGCAAGACCCGTGAGGGCAACATGACGCTGGTCCCGCTGTCGATGTACTTCAACGAGGGCAAGGTCAAGGTGGAACTGGCCCTCGCCAAGGGCAAGCAGGACTACGACAAGCGCCAGGACTTGGCTCGGCGGACAGCCGAACGTGAGGTCACCCGGGAGCTGGGCCGTCGAATCAAGGGCATGCGCTGATATCGGTGCTGTTGGCCCTGACCGCCGCCGTCGGATACGGGGTCAGCGATTTCGTCGGTGGCCTCGCCTCGCGCAGGGTTGCGGCGCTGCGTGTGGTCAGCGTGTCGTATCCGATCTCCGTGGTCATCACCACCGCCGCAGCGTTCGTGGTGGGCGGAACGATCACCCAGTCGTCGCTGGTGTGGGGTGCGGTGTCGGGTGCTGCCAGTGGCCTGGCCATCTGGTGGTTCTATCTCGCACTGGCGGGCGGCCCGATGTCGGTGGTGTCACCGATCACCGCCATCCTGGTGGCGGGAATCCCGGTCGCTGTGGGTCTGGGCACCGGTGAACGACCGACCGCCCTCGCCGCCGGGGGCATCGCGCTGGCACTGATCGCCGTGGTGCTGGTCAGCAGGGAGTCCCCCGACGAGCCGGTCGCCGACGGGCACGGCGCTCCCCGTCGGCCGCACGCTCGGTTCACTGCGACGGTGGCCCTCTTCACGGCCGGTTCCGGGATCCTGTTCGGGTTGAGCTTCATCGCCCTGGACCGGGTCGACAACCCGGATGCGGGCCTGTGGCCCCTCGTTGCCTCACGGATTGCGGCAACCACCGTCATCGGGCTCGTCGCCGTCGCCACCGGAACGTTCGGCCGACCCGACCGACGACTGGTGACCCTCGGCGTGGGCATCGCAATCCTGGACTTCGTGGCCAACACGGCCATCCTGTACGCCTTCAACGGTGGATTGCTGTCCGTGGTGAGCGTGATCGCCTCGCTGTACCCGGCCGCGACGGTTCTGCTGGCGACAATGGTGCTCGGCGAGCGGGTCGACGGCGTCCAGCGGGTAGGTATGGTCCTGGCCCTCACCGCGGTGGGGCTGATCGCCGCCGGGTGAACGTAGGCGCCATCGGGTACGAATGGACGGTATGGAACCTCCACGCTCTGCGCGCGTGCTCGTCACCGGCGCGACCGGATACATCGGCGGTCGGCTCGCGCCCCGTCTGCTCGACAGGGGTTACCGCGTTCGGGTGCTGGCTCGAACGCCGTCGAAGTTGCGCGACGTACCGTGGGCCGCCGATGCGGAGGTTGTCGAGGGCGACCTCGGCGACCGTTCATCGCTCGAGGCGGCTTTCGCCGGTGTGGACATCGTCTACTACCTCGTGCACTCGATGGGCGGCGACGAGGACTTCCATCAGGCCGAGCGACGCAGCGCCGAGAACGTCGCGGCAGCAGCGAAGGCGGCCGGGGTGCAACGCATCATCTATCTGGGTGGTCTCCACCCGCCCACCGGTGAGCTCTCACCCCACCTGAGTTCGCGCGCCGAAGTGGGCCAGGTGCTCATCGACTCGGGCATCCTCACCGTCGTGTTGCAGGCGGGGGTGGTGATCGGGTCCGGGTCGGCGTCGTTCGAGATGATCCGCCACCTCACGAACCGGCTCCCGCTGATGACGACGCCGAAATGGGTGCACAACCTCATCCAGCCCATCGCGGTTCGAGACGTGTTGCACTACCTGATCGAATCCGCTGCGGCGCCGTTCACCACCAGCCGTACCTGGGACGTCGGCGGACCCGACGTCATGGAGTACGGCCAGATGATGAACAGCTACGCGGTCACCGCAGGGCTGCGCAAGCGGAAGATGCTGGTGCTGCCCGTACTCACCCCACGCCTCGCCGGTCACTGGATCGGCCTGGTCACGCCCATTCCACGCGGTCTGGCGATGCCGCTGATCGAATCGCTGCAGTACGACGCGATCGCCCACGAGAGAGACATCGACGCCGTGGTTCCACCTCCCGAGGGCGGACTGACGGGATACACCGAGGCGGTACGGCTGGCGCTGCGCAAGATCGATCAGGGCGAGGTGGAGACCACCTGGGCCAACGCCTCGCCCGGCTCCGCACCGTCGGAGCCGCTTCCCTCGGACCCGGACTGGGCGGGTGCGGAGGTGTTCCTCGACGAGCGGTCCCGGGACTGCGACGCGACGCCGGAGCTGCTGTGGGAAGTCGTCGAGGGAATCGGCGGGGAGAACGGCTGGTACTCCTTCCCCGCGGCGTGGGCGATCCGCGGATGGATGGACAAGCTGGTCGGCGGGGTCGGGCTACAGCGTGGCCGTCGCAATCCCCGGTCCCTCGTGACCGGCGAGGCGCTGGACTGGTGGCGTGTGGAGGAGATCGAGCACGGGTCGCTGTTGCGACTGCGCGCCGAGATGAAGGCGCCGGGCGGGGCGTGGCTCGAACTGCGGGTGCTGCCGCTGGACGGGGGCCGTCGGTCGAGGTACCAGCAACGGGCCATCTTCTTCCCGAAGGGCCTCGGAGGACGCGTGTACTGGTACGCGATCATGCCGTTCCACGGCGTCATCTTCCGGGGAATGCTCGAGAACATCACCACCAAGGCCGAGCGCAGCCGGGCGGTCACCGGCCAGAGGACGACGGCAGGATGATGTGGTGGCGGTGGGGGTTACACTGGACGACCCCGGCCGATCCTGGTCGGGGGCACAGCGGGGCTGAACGGTTTCGACTGTGTGCGTCGCGTCAGGGGAAGCGTGTCGGTGCAGGCGAGAGACCACCGCAAGCGTCATCGCAAAAATATAAGCGCCGATTCCAATCAGCGCGACTACGCACTCGCTGCCTAAGTAGCGACTGCGTGTCTGTCAGTCCGGTCTCGCCCTCGGGCCGGGTCCTGGCATCAGCTAGAGGGCTAACCTCTCCACCCGGCTGCGGGGTGGGGCGGGACATCACACAGTGGCTGGGATCGTCATCCGGACGTGTTCGCGAGATTCGGAGATCCGAGTAGAGGCGTAGCGAACTGCACACGGAGAAGCCCTGGCAAACCGACACAGGACCCGGGTTCGATTCCCGGCAGCTCCACGTCGACAGATCCCCCACCCCGCGCCGCGGGGTGGGGGATCTTTCTCGTTCCGCACCCGATCTTCCCCGTACCACAGGATCGAATGACTGCCATGGTGTCCGATACCCGAACTCCCGCTCCCACCCCCGTCCTGCACGGTCGTCGCCCACGCGGGCCGGTCACGATGGCCGTGCTGGTGCTCCACGGCGGCAAGGTGGCAAGTTATGCGTCCGCCGAACGGTGGCAGCTGTCGAGCCTGCGGATGGTGCCGTTCGTTCGCGCGCTCGAACGCGCACTCGGTCCTACGGCCGCAGTGACGATGCTGCAGTACCGGTACCGCGGCTGGAACGGCCATGATCGCAGTCCCGTGGCCGATGCGCGCTGGGCGCTCGATGAAATTCGCCGTCGGTACGGAGACGTTCCGGTGGTCCTGGTGGGTCATTCGATGGGCGGGCGTACCGCCGCCGCGGTCGCCGACGACCGGTCGGTCACCGCGGTGAAGGCGCTCGCTCCGTGGTGGCCCGACGGTGACGAGACGTCCACGATGCGCCCGGGCCAGGCGTTGTCGACCATGCACGGACTCTGGGATCGATGGACCGATCCCACGCTGTCGAGACGAGCCACCGAGGCCGCACGTCGTCGCGGGATCGATGCGAGGTTCATCGCGGTTCGCTGGGCAGGACACTTCATGCTCGCGGCGCCGTGGCGATGGACGCAACAGGTCCGCCGATTCGTGATAGACCAATCACCGGAGGCCGGGGCTACGAAACACTCCTGAGCCGAAACCCGGAGCATCCAACAGGAGACCAAGGCCCAGTGAGCACTGACCATTCCACGTCCGGACGCCGGCGGATCGCTGTGGTCGGCAGCGGGGTTGCCGGGCTGACGGCATCCTGGGTGCTCTCGAAGTCGGCCGACGTCACCCTGTACGAGGCCGACACCCGACTCGGCGGCCACGCCGACACACACGTCGTCCCCACCTCGCTCGGGCCTCTGCCGATCGACACCGGGTTCATCGTCCACAACGACCGCACGTACCCCACGCTGCTTCGGCTGTTCGCCGAACTCGGCGTGCAGACGCAGGAGTCCGACATGAGCATGTCGATATCCTGCGGTGGCTGCGGGCTCGAGTATTCCGGCGGGCAGGGCCTGTCGGGGATCCTGCCCAGCGTGAGCACGGCGGTCCGGCCGCGATACCTGAGGATGCTCGTCGAGATCACCCGCTTCCACCGCCAGGCGCGCGCGTTGCTCTCCAGCGCGCCCGAGCCGAGCGCCGACACCGAGACCACGGTCGACGACTTCCTGGCTGCGGGTGGCTTCTCGCCGTATTTCACCCAGCATTTCATGACACCGTTGATCTCCGCCGTCTGGTCGTGCAATCCGGCTGTGGCCCTTGCCTATCCGGCGCGCTACCTGTTCACCTTCCTCGACCATCACGGCATGTTGGGCGTCACGGGATCGCCGGTGTGGCGCACCGTCACCGGTGGCTCGGTGGAGTACGTCTCGCGTGTCGCACGAGCCGTGTCGTCGGTGCGGGTGGGAACCCCGGTGCAGGCCGTCTACCGCCGTCCGGGCGGAGTCGAGGTGCACGACGGCCTCGATCGCAGCGAAACCTTCGACGCATGCGTGGTGGCCACCCACCCGACCGCAGCCCTGAAGATGCTGGCCGAGCCCACCAGCACCGAGCACCAGGTGCTCGGTGCGATGCGGTACTCGCCCAACCGCGCACAACTGCACACCGATACCTCGGTTCTTCCGCGCACCGCCCGAGCGCGGGCGTCGTGGAACTACGCGATGCCAGGGTGCGATGCCCAGCCGGACACCGTGTTGGTCTCGTACGACATGACGCGGTTGCAGCGCCTGCCGGACACCGGTGAGCGGTACGTGGTGACGCTCGGCGGCTCCGACATCGTCGACCCCGAGACGGTGATCGACACCATGGACTACGAGCATCCGCAGTACACCCCGGAATCGGTTGCCGCCCAGGCCCGTCTGGCGGAGCTGGACTGCGACGTACTCGCGTTCGCCGGCGCGTATCACGGGTGGGGATTCCACGAGGACGGCGCGCTGTCCGGTCTTCGGGCGGCCGAGCGCATCGGCGGAGCCTGGTCGTGATGTCCAGTGGTGCCCGGTTCAGCAGTGGCGGTTCGAGTGGTGACCGGTACCCCAGCACGCCCGCGTTGTACGAGACCACGATCAGCCACGTGCGGTCGGCACCGGTGAAGAACAGCTTCACCTACGCCAGCTACTGGTGGTTCGTCGACGTCGACCGTTTGCCGTCTCTGCCCGCGGTACTGCGGCCCTTCGCACGGTTCCGTTCCGCAGACCACCTCGGGGACCCCGCGAGGACCTTGCGCGAGAATGTCGATGCGTTCCTCGCCCGTCACGACATCGACCTTCGCGGCGGGCGGGTGACGATGCTGGCATCGGCACGCGTCCTCGGGTACGTGTTCAATCCGCTGAGCGTGTTCTGGTGCCACGACCGCGACGGCGCCCTGGTGTGCGTGATCGCCGAGGTGCACAACACCTACGGTCAGCGGCACTGCTATCTGTTGCACACCGATGAGAAGGCCCGCGCGCGCACGGCCAAGCAGTTCTACGTCTCGCCGTTCAACGACGTCGACGGTGAGTACCGGATGAGCCTGCCGGAGCCGGGAAGCGAACTCGCACTGACCATCACGCTGCACCGCGAGGATCAGCCGCCGTTCGTCGCGCGGGTTACGGGCCGTCGCCGTCCCGGCACCGCCGCCTCGCTCACCCGACTGCTCGCAGCCCACCCGATGGCCCCACTGGTGGCCGCCATCCGTATTCGAATCCAGGGAATCACCCTGTGGCGGCGCGGACTACCCGTGATCGCCCGCCCGGAGCAGAGCCCGCAGGAGGCAGTGAGATGACGACGACGACACCTCGCGATCGCAGGGATGGCAACGGCCCGCATGTGACCGGCGTCGACGCCGAACGGTGGCCCAGCATCGTGCGCGTACCGTCCGGCGCCAAGGCGCGGATCGCGGCTCCTGTCGCATCCGCCCTGTTTCGCAACGCCGCGGCGAGACTGCCGATCCGTGTGCAGATGCCCGGGGGAGAGGTGATCGGCGGTGGTGCGAACGATCCGGATACTCCCCTGATGGTGGTCGTGCGACCGGATCACTTCGCTCGTCGCGTGGGCGAGAGCGGTCTGATCGGCTTCGGTGAGGCCTACATGGCCGGTGACTGGGAGGCCCCTGATCTCACCGCGGCTCTCGGGGTGTTCGCTGCACGCATGGCGACGCTGATCCCGGAGTGGCTCCAGCGTCTGCGTGGCCTCTACATCCCGAAGCAGCCACGCGCCGAACGCAACACCACGCGCAACACACGGTCGAACATCTCCCGTCACTACGATCTGTCGAACGAGATGTTCGAGCTGTTCCTCGATCCCACGATGACCTACTCGAGCGCGCTGTTCCCCACCCTCCAACCCGCCCCCACCGCGGACGGTCTCGCCGACGCCCAGCGAGCGAAGATCGACCGGCTACTCGACGGCGCGAAGGTGGGTCCGGGGACACGTGTCCTCGAGATCGGAACCGGCTGGGGCGAATTGGCAATTCGCGCGGCTTCGCGTGGCGCAACGGTGCGTACCGTGACGCTCTCGACCGAGCAGCTCGATCTCGCGGTGCGCCGCATCGCCGATGCCGGATTCGCCGATCGGGTGCAGGTGGACCTGCTGGACTACCGCCTGATCGACGGCGAGTACGACGCGGTGGTCTCGGTGGAGATGATCGAGGCCGTCGGACATCAGTACTGGGGCGAGTACTTCTCCACGATCGACCGGCTCCTGGCCCCGGGTGGACGGGTGGCCATCCAGGCGATCACGATGCCGCACGACCGCATGCTCGCCACCCGCAACACCTACACCTGGGTGCACAAGTACATCTTTCCGGGCGGGTTCCTGCCCTCGGTGCGCGCACTGGTCGACGTCACCGAGAAGCAGACCACCCTGCGTGTGCGCGAACGGATGTCGATGGGCGATCACTACGCCCACACCCTGCGCCTGTGGGACGAGAGGTTCGCCGCCCGCGCCGCCGAAGCGCGTGAGCTCGGGTTCGACGACGTGTTCGCTCGAATGTGGCACTTCTACCTGTGCTATTCCGAGGCGGGCTTCCGGTCCGGTTACATCGACGTCCAGCAGATCATCCTGGATCGAAGGAGCACCACGTGAGCGGTCCCGTCGCGAGCACCCTGGCGCGCATTCTCGAACCTCTCGTCGGAGGCGAGCTACCGGTTCACCTCACCGCGTGGGACGGCTCGACCGCCGGCCCCGAGGACGCACCGCGGGTGATCGTGCGCAGCCCCAACGTGCTGCGTCGCCTGCTGTGGAACCCCGGTGAGCTCGGCGCCGCGCAGGCGTACGTCACCGGTGAGATCGATGTCGACGGCGACCTCGACGCCGCCCTGACCCATGTGTGGTCGGTGGCGCGCGAGCGCGGTCTGTCCGCGGTTCGGCCCACTCCCGGCAAGCTCTTCGAGATGGTGCGCGTCGCAAGCTCGTACCGCGCGTTCGGACGTCCGCTGCCCGCGCCGGCATCGCAGGCCAAGGTCACCGGCCGCCTGCACTCCCTGAGTCGCGACAAGGCGGCCATCAGCCATCACTACGACCTGTCCAACGAGTTCTACGAGCTCGTGCTCGACCCCAACATGGCGTACTCGAGCGGGTACTGGACCTCCGATGCGCCGGACTATGGTCTCGTCGACGCCCAGAACGACAAGCTCGACATGGTGTGCCGCAAGGTCGGTCTCGATCAGCGCGCCGGTATGCGCCTGTTGGACGTCGGATGCGGATGGGGTTCGCTGAGTCTCTACGCCGCCGAGCACTTCGATGCGCGCGTGGTGGGGGTGACCATCTCGAAGGAGCAGAAGGCATTCATCGACCAGCGGACCGCCGAGCGCGGGCTCGCGGACCGCGTCCAGATCCGCATTCAGGATTACCGCGAGGTACCCGACGGTCCGTTCGACGCGGTCGCGTCCCTGGAGATGGGCGAGCACGTCGGCGAGGAGAACTACCCCACGTACGCCGCGGCCCTGCACGCCAACGTCGTTCCCGGCGGGCGCGTCCTGGTTCAGCAGATGTCCCGCAAGGCCGGCAACCACCCTGGTGGTGGACCGTTCATCGAGTCCTTCATCGCCCCGGACATGTTCATGCGTCCGGTGGGCGCGACCGTGGCCATGATCGAGGAGTCCGGGCTCGAGGTACGCGACGTGCACGCCATGCGTGAGCACTACGTCCGAACCGTCGACGCCTGGTACGCCACCTTCGAGAAGCGGTGGGACGAGGTGGTCTCGATGGTCGGTGAAGAGGTGGCTCGCGTGTGGCGGCTGTACCTCGTCGGCGGTGGCATGGCCTTTCGGGACGGGCGGATGGGTGTCGATCAGATCCTGGCCGTCCGACCCGACGAACGCGGCCGATCGTCGATGCCGCCGGTGCGACCCACCTGGAGTCGGTGACCGATGTCCGGCACCTTCGTCTGGGCGGACTTCCTGGCAACTGCAGGGCTGAGCCTGCTCGGTGTGTCGGTTCTGCAGGCGGTGACGGCTGTCGTCGGGTTCCGCATCGGACGCCACAACATCGTCGACGTCGCCTGGCCGCTGGGCTTCGTGGTGGTGGCCGCGGTGTCCGCAGCGTCGGGTACCGGGGACGCCTGGCGGCGTTGGTTGCTGCTCGTCCTGATCGGAATCTGGGGTCTGCGCCTGGCGGCCTACCTGGCGATCCGGTCGCACGGCAAGGGTGAGGACCCGCGCTACGTCGCGATGCTCGAACGCAGCCCCGGTCATCGCGTGTGGGTGGTGGTCCGCAAGATCTACCTCGTGCAGGCGCTCGCGATGTTCTTCATCTCGCTGCCCCTACAGGTCTCGGCGGTCTCCTTCGGGTCGTTCGGGGTATTGACCGTGGTCGGAATCGTCCTCTGGGTGGTCGGGTTGACCTTCGAGGCGGTCGGTGACCGGCAGATGGACAGGTTCCGTCGAGCGAAGGCGCTGATGCCGGAGGATCAGCGCCCCGGTGTCATGGATCGCGGGCTGTGGGCGTGGACGAGGCACCCGAACTATTTCGGCGACGCGTGCGTGTGGTGGGGCGTGTTCGTCATCGCCGCCGCCCACTGGCCGGGTGTTCTCACCGTGCTCTCACCCGTCGCGATGACGTACTTCCTCGTCGAGGCCACCGGCGCGCGACTGTTGGAGAAGTCGATGGCGACGCGACCCGGCTACGCCGAATACCAGGAGCGCACAAGTTTCTTCGTGCCCTGGCCGCCGCGCCGGGCGTCGTGAGGCCGGCGATCAGGCGCTGACCAGAAGAGCCACGGGGAGCACCTCCAGCAACCGACCCACCTCGACGTCACCCGCGTACTCCCGGCTGGTCAGTCGATCGATCCAGGTGCCGGCCGGCAGGGGCACCGTGGTTCGCCCCCACCCGCTGTCCGCGAGAGCGACGCTCAGGCGGGTGGCGACGGCAACGACGTCCGCGGGGGCGTCGGCGGGCCCACGCGAGAACCCCACGAGATGCTCGGCGGCGGGCCCGGCCACCGTGACCGGGGTGTAGGAACCTCCCACGAAGCTGTCCGGCCGAGCCCGACGCAGGCCAAGAGCCGTTGCGGTGACCCACATCTTGACTGCGCCGGAATCATCGATCGGGGGAGCAGACGTGATCGCTCCCAGCATGCGACGACGGGCTGCAAAGTCCACAACCCGCCTGTTGTCGGGGTCCACGAGGGAGTCCTCCCACAGCTCGGTCCCCTGATAAAGGTCCGGTACTCCGGGCCCGATGATCTGTAACAATTTCTGCCCTAGAGCATCCGACCACCCGTGTGGTGCCACCATGTTCACGAACCGAGTCACCGATTCGGCGATGGGCGTGGACAGGATGAGATCCAGCCACGCGCTCACCGACGCCTCGAACCGCTCGTCGACGTCGGACCAGCTCGTGTGCACTCCGCTCTCCCGCATGGCCTTTCGAGCGTAGTCACCGATACGGTCGCGATAGGTGTCGGTGATCGCGCCGCTCACCGGCCATGTTCCGATGATGTTCTGCCACAACAGTAGTGCCGTCGCACCGTCGGGTGGCGGAGCCATCCGCATCCACGTCTCGAGGTTGCGGGCGAACTCGGTCGGCACCTGTGCGAGAACTGCGATGCGTGCCCGCACATCCTCGCCCCGTTTGGTGTCGTGTGTGGAGAGGGTGGTCATGGTGGCGGGCCACGAGAGAGCCCGTTGGGCCATCCGCGCGTGGAACCTGCCCGGAGAGCACCCGAATCGAGCCGGGTCGCCACCGACCTCCTGGAGGCACACCAGCCGTGCCGTTCGATAGAACAGCGTGTCCTCGACACTCTTGGCCATCGCGGCTCCGGCCAACTGTTGCACCCGCGTGGCGCATTCACCGTCGGTGGCGACCGCGCGGGCGATAGCCGTGACCTCGTCGGCGAGTTCGGGTCGATCCTCCGCGAGCTCCTCGATCAGTGTCTCCAGCACACCCTCGAGGGGCCCGTAGTCGGTGCGGTAGAACGGAATCCGCGTCACCAGATCCACCAGGGCGGTGGACAGTCGCTCGCGATCGACCGATCGGGGAGAGTTGTCAGCGCGGGCCACGGCCGCGACGACTCGCCGCACCTCTGCTCCGAGGTCGGTGCGCAGGATCTCGGTCTTGATGGCGAACTCGTTCGCGCGCAACCACGCTCGATCCCCGGCAGTGCCGGTGACACGCTGCGAGATCTCGGTGGTGGGAATCTCGCCCGCAGGATCGACGAATACTCCGCCGATGTCGGCAAGGGCGTCGTACCCGGTGGTGCCGTCCACCGGAAGGGCGGGATCGAGATGCTCGTCGCCGGTGAGGATCTTCTCGATCACCAGCCAGCACCGATCACCGACGACCCTGCGCAGCCACGTCAGATAGCCGGCGGGGTTGGCCAATCCGTCCGGGTGGTCGACGCGCAGGCCGTCCACCAGGTCGTCGGTGAACCAGGATGCGATCTCCCGATGCGTCAGGTCGAACACCGCCCGGTCCTCCTGGCGAACGGCGGCGAGGTCACTGACGGTGAAGAAGCGGCGGTAGCCCACCTGCCCACTTCGCCAGCCGACGAGGCGGTAGGCCTGCCGGTCGTGCACGGTGTCGGCATCGTCGGAACCGTCGTCGGTGGCGGGGTCGATGGGAAAACGTGAGTTGTGGTACCGCAGAACGGGTTCGATTCCCGAGCGGTCCACGGTGAGCTCGGCGGCGCCGTCGTCGGCGAGGACCGGCAGGGCCACGCGCCCGCCGGCCCAGTCGATGTCGAAGAGGTCGCGGTAGGTCGAATGCTCGCCCCTGCGCAGAACGTCCCACCAGTACCGGTTGTCCTCGGCGCGGGCGACTCCCAGGTGGTTGGGCACGATGTCGACCACCAGGCCCATACCCCGTGACCGACATTCGTGGGCCAGTCGGACAAGGGCCGCGCGGCCGCCGAGGGTCGGGGAGACCGCCGTGGGATCGGTGACGTCGTACCCGTGGATCGATTCCGGCGCCGCGGTCAGGACGGGGGAGAGGTAGAGATGCGAGATGCCCAGCGCGTCGAGGTAGTCCACGAGGTCACGGGCATCGTCGAGGGTGAGCGAATCGGGCCGCAGCTGGAGACGATAGGTGCTGGTCGGCGTCCGGCGCGACGTCATCTCAGGCTGTCCGGCGCAGCACGAGAAGCGACCTCGCCTCCACGGTGACCGCCGCCCCGGCCGTCACCGTGTCCCCGGTGACCCCGGTGGGTGCGGCGGTATCGATCGCCACCGCCCACGTCGAGGCGTACTCGCCGTCGAGGGTGGTGAACTCGAGTGCCTCGTAGTGGGCGTTGAAGCACAGATAGAACGTGTCGTCGACGATGCGGTTACCACGCTGATCGGGTTCGGGTATCGCCTCGCCGTTGAGCAGCACCGCGAGCGACTTTCCGAAGCCGCTGTCCCAGTCCTCGCCGGTCATCTCCTCGCCGGCGGGTGTGAGCCACGCGATGTCCCGGATCTGTTCGGCCGAGCGAATCGGGCGGCCCTCGAAGAATCGACGGCGGCGAAAGACCGGATGGGCCCTGCGCAGGGCGATGACGTTCGCCGTGAACTCGACGAGGTCGGAGTTGGTTTCGGCCAGCGTCCAATCCATCCACGACAGCGTCGAGTCCTGGCAGTAGACGTTGTTGTTGCCCAGCTGCGTTCGTCCCATCTCGTCACCGTGAGCGATCATCGGCGTGCCCTGGCTGAGCAGCAGCGTTGCCAACAGGTTGCGAATCTGTCTGCCGCGCAACGAGAGCACGTCCGGATCGTCGGTGGGACCCTCGACGCCGCAGTTCCATGACCGGTTGTGGCTCTCGCCGTCGTTGTTGTTCTCGCCGTTGGCGTCGTTGTGCTTGTCGTTGTAGCTCACCAGATCCGCCATGGTGAAGCCGTCGTGCGCGACGATGAAGTTGATGCTGGCACCCGGTCGACGCCCGGTGTGCTCATAGAGATCCGAGGACCCGGTCAGGCGAGATGCGAACTCGCCCAACGTTGCCGGCTCGCCGCGCCAGTAGTCGCGGACGGTGTCGCGATACTTGCCGTTCCACTCGGTCCACAGGCCGGGGAAGTTGCCCACCTGATAGCCGCCCTCGCCGATGTCCCAGGGCTCGGCAATGAGCTTGACCTGACTGACCACCGGATCCTGCTGCACCAGATCGAAGAATGCGCTCAGCCGATCGACATCGTGCAGCTCACGCGCGAGCGTGGAGGCGAGGTCGAATCGGAACCCGTCGACGTGCATCTCGGTGACCCAGTAGCGCAGGGAATCCATGATCAGCTGCAGCGTGTGTGGATGCCGGGCGTTGAGGCTGTTGCCTGTGCCCGTGTAGTCCATGTAGTGCTCGGGATCGCCGTCGACCAGGCGGTAGTAGGCGGCGTTGTCGATGCCGCGGAACGAGATCGTCGGGCCCAGGTGATTGCCCTCGGCGGTGTGGTTGTAGACCACATCGAGAATGACTTCGATGCCGGCCTCGTGGAACGCGCGAACCATCGTCTTGAACTCGGAGACGGCCGCGCCCGCGTGCGTGGAGTACGCGTAGTCCTGGTGCGGGGCAAGGAATCCGAACGAGTTGTAACCCCAGTAGTTGCTCAGGCCCTGATCGAGCAGGGTCTGATCGTGCATGAACTGATGCACCGGCATCAGTTCGATCGCCGTGATCCCGAGCGTGGTCAGATGCGCGATGATCGCGGGATGGGCCAGGCCCGCATATGTCCCGCGAAGGTCGTCGGGAACCTCGGGATGGGTCATGGTCATGCCCTTGACGTGGGCCTCGTAGATGATGGTCTCGTTGTACGGCCGTCGTGGTGCGCGGTCGTTCTGCCAGTCGAAATATGGGTTGATCACCACGGTGGTCATGGTGTGTCCGAGCGAATCACGCCCGTGGCTGTACAGCGACCGGTCGCCGTCGAAGGTGCCGTCGAAAGCCTTGCCGTACGGGTCGAGCAGCAACTTGCTCGGGTCGCATCGCAACCCGGCCGCCGGGTCCCACGGGCCGTGCACGCGGAAGCCGTAACGCTGGCCGGGCTGCACGTCCGGCAGGTACGCGTGCCAGACGTATCCGTCGACCTCGTCGAGCCGGACGCGACGCTCCGCGCCCTCGCCGTCGATCAGGCAGAGGTCGACGTGTTCGGCGACCTCGGAGAACACCGCGAAGTTGGTGCCCGCCCCGTCGTAGGTCGCCCCCAGCGGATACGGAGATCCTGGCCAGGTGGCGGGTGGATCTCCGGGAGCGGGCATGCTCGCACCCTATCCCGCACCACCGGCCCCCGCGCCGAGCGTGAGGTCCACCCACACCAGTCGGTGGTCGCTGCTGACCGTCGGAGGCATCAGTGCCGCCCCGTCCTCACCGGACGCCGGCCAGAAGACCGCCGACCCCGTGACGGTCAGATCCGTGCTGGGTAGGACGTAGTCCACTCGCAGGTTGCCCGGGTCCGGCGAGGCGAAATCGGCGGTGTCCAGTTCGGCAGGGGTTCGGTGGCCAGGGTCTGCCTGCTCGGCTGCGCCACGAGACGTCGGCTTGGGATCGGTCAGCGACGGTAGGTCGAGAACCTGCTGGATGGTCCCCGGTACCGAGCCGCCGTCGGCCGGGTCGCTGTTCTGATCGCCGAGGAAGACGAACGACGACCCCGACGCCAGTCCGCCGCGCACCCCCTTGTCGTCGTAGAGGTAGTCGGCCTGCGGTCCGCCCCGCAGATAGTCCGCCGACAGGCGAACCTCGTCGTGATTGCGGAGGCCGTTGCGATTCTCCGGGCCGTCGAACGACGGGGGAGTGGGGTGCGAGGCGATGACATGTACGGTGCGCGAGCCGACCTCGACGGGTACGTCCCAGTGCGACTTGCTGGACAGCCGCAGAATATCGGCGTTGGCGCCGTAGTACTCGCGGGGCAGAAGGTTTCCCGGCATGTCCTTCCACAGGAAGTTCTGGAAGGTTCTGACCGCGGCGGTGTCGATCGGGAACTTCGACAGCAGGAGCATTCCGTACTGCCCCGGGAAGGCGCCGAACCCGAACGCGTCATTCGGCCCGTCGGCCTTTCCGTCGCCGTCGAGATCGCGACCGGTGGGAACCCCGGTGTTCACCGGTGCGGTGAACGCGTAGGGATAGTCGACGGGTGTCTGCCCGTTCTGGGACACCGCAAGGTATTTCGAGCGGAAAAGGTCGGCCGCGGCATTGTTGGCCACGTAGTCGAACTCGTTCACGAGCATGATGTCGGGACGGTTCCGCTGAATGATCTCCGCGACCGCCTTGATCTGCGGGTCCGCGCCGGTCGTCAGGTCGGCGACCAGGCGCCCGTCCGTCGCCCGGTTGAGGCTTGCGTTATAGGTCGCCACGCGTATCGACGTCGGTGTCACCGCGGCCTCCGACGGGGTCGATTGCGATGCCGTCGATCCGCTGCTGCACGCACCGACGAGAAGCAGGGTGGCCGCGGCGATTGCGGGCCAGGTCCATCGAAATGTGGTGATCGGGCGAAAAACCGTGGTCGGGCGGAGCGTCGAGGGAAGGCGCAGTCTCATGAACGAAGAATCTATCCGTAGCCCAGCAAACAATCGGTGTACTGCAGGTGTCGAGAGTGTTCGGCGCTCGGCCACGAGCGTCGGACATCTCTGATTGAATCGCAGAGCGCTCGCGATGCCTTCTCGGATCGCTGGTCGGGATATGCGCGGACGGATTGTGGGCCGCCAGATTGTGGGCCTGCGGATTGTGGGCCTACGGATTGTGGGCCTACGGATTGTGGGCCTACGGATTGTGGACCTACGGAAGGTGTGGGGAGCGACAACGGTGATCCGTACGTTCCGGCGCTGGTTGTCCCAGAGCGTCGACTACGACTGGATGGTCGGGTACTTCGAGTCCACGACCAACCTGAAGATCACGCGCGCGCTCATCGGTGGTGCCTGTGTGCTCTTCGCGGCTCTGTTCGTCCTGTTCGCCCTCACCGAGCCGGTGGCACCCTCCGGTGCCGCCATGTGGCTCATCCTTGCCAACGCGGTCGGAACGCTGGCCGTGGGGCTCGCCTGGGTGGTGTGCGACTGGCCCGGTCGGATCATGTCGTTGGCGTTCATCGTCTATGCCGACATCGGGGTCGCGGCGATGCTGCTCCTCCTGGCGGATCCTCTGGTGGCACTACCGTGCGTGCTGCTCTTCGCCGTTGCGACCACCTACACCACGACCTTCCACCCACCGAAGGTGTTCGTTGTGCACCAGCTGTTCGTCGTCGGGGTCGCGGTGGTGCTCCTGGTCCGCTCGCTCGTGACGTACCCGGAACGTGCATCGGTGGCCGTGATCTTCGGATGCGTGATCATGCTGGTGCTGGTCCTGGCGCCGGTGTCGCTCTACCGGCTGCAGATTCAGCAGCGCGCCGACCTCAGTTCGGCGTTCATCGATCCTCTCTCCGGTGTGCTCAACCGTCGAGGTCTTGCCCTCGCGGCGCAGGAGGTGGCCGACCGGGCCGTCATCACCGGCACGGCAGTCGTCGCGGTGGTGGTCGATCTCGACAACTTCAAGTCCATCAACGACACCTACGGACATTTTCACGGTGACCTCGTGATTCGCCGGACGGCCCACACCCTCGGCGGAGCGTTTCCCCTGCCCTCGGCAACCGCACGCACCGGCGGCGAGGAGTTCGCCGTGGTCACCACCATCGGAGTGGACGAGGCCGTGGTGCGCGCTCGCGAGATGATGCGCAGTCTCGAGGCGTTGGAGCTCGGCGCCACCGTCAGCATCGGGGTCGCGTCGGGACCGGTGCGCGCGGGTGCGGACGTCGACCTGGTGCTCTCGTGCGCGGACCGCGCGATGTTCGGCGCCAAGTCACGCGGCGGCAACTGCATCGAGGTCGATTCGGGAGGACCCGCCGGCGGGTCGACGCAGCGACGCTAGCGCTCGGCGCCCTCGGGGTCGCATGCGAAAGCTCGCGCGCCGCCGACGAACAGGGTGAGCCCGAACGTGAACCGGTCGGTTGCCGACGGCGCCCCCACCAGGTCGGCGAGGGTGCTCGCCCGACCGGCCACCGCTCCCATCGAGTCCATCTGCACGCGCGACTGCTCGTCCATCACGGCACCGAGAACGTAGTAGAGCAGTGCGTCTGCGGTGGACTCGCTGTCGGATCGGGTGAGACCACCCGCGACCACCGCGTCGATCAGGAAGGTGCGAACCGGGCTCGACAGGGTGCGCGCCGCCATGGACGACGCCACCACTTCGGCCCCGTCCCGACGTGCGAGCAGGGCCTCGCGCAACGCGATCGCGAGGCTGCGGACGCGTGCGGTCCAGTCCGGGGCGGCGAGCTCGGGAACCACGGGTTCGAGGATGGCGTCCGAGACCGCCCCGAGTAGCGCCTGTTTGTTGGGAAAGTGCCAGTAGAGCGCCCCCGGGCCCACACCCAGAGCGGAGGACAGACGTCGCATCGTCAGATCCGCCAGGCCGTACTCGTCCAGGATGGCCAGGGCACCGTCGACCACGTCCCGTCGGTGGAGCTGCATACGGTGACCCTATCTTGAACGGTGTTCAAGACGCTTCCGACGGTCCGAGCGATCGCATTGCTCGTAGGGTGGGCGCATGAGTTCAGGCGTACCTGCGACCACCGTGCCCGCGTCGTGACGACGGTTGCCCTGGCGCTGGGGAGTGGGGGCGCGAGGGGTTACGCGCACATCGGGGTACTCGAGGTCCTCACCGAGCGCGGCTACGACGTGGTCGCGGTGTCGGGGTCGTCGATGGGGGCACTTGTCGGTGGCCTCTACGCGGCCGGTCGCCTCGAGGCCTACACCGAATGGGTGCGCGGACTCGGGCAGTGGGAAGTGATGAAGCTGCTCGACATCTCCCTCTCCGCCCCCGGCGTGATCCACGCCGACAGGATCCTCGGCAAGGTTCGCGAGATCGTCGGTGACGTCCACATCGAGACCCTTCCCGTTCACTTCACCGCCGTCGCGACCGACTTCGCGTCGGGTCGACCGACCTGGTTTCAGCGCGGACCGGTGGACACCGCGATCCGCGCCTCCATCGCCATCCCGGGGGTGATCACCCCGCACGTGGTCGACGGCAGGGTGTTCGTGGACGGCGGTCTGATCGAGCCGGTGCCTCTGGGGCCACTCATGGCGCACGGCGCCGAGATGATCATCGGTGTGGACCTCGGTGCCGACTCGCCCCGCGTGCACGACAAAGCCGGCGAGCAGGAGCGGCACGGCCTGTGGGAGTCGTTCGTGCGCACCGCGGCGCCGCTGGTGGACAACGACGTGGTCCGCTCACTCGGCGCCATGCTGTTCGGCGCCGACGACGCTGCCTCCGCCGACGCTGCCTCCGCCGCCGCCGAGGCCCCCGCGGTCGAGCCGGACCTCGACACTCGATCGGCCGCGGCGATGAGCAATCTGTCCGCGTTCGCCGTCATGGACCGCTCGATCGACATCATGCAGGAGGCACTCTCGCGCTATCAGTTGGCGTCGTTCCCGCCGGACCTGCTGATCCAGATCCCGCGGACCTCGATGAACAGCCTGGACTTCCACCGAGCCGCCGAGATGATCGAACTCGGTCGCACGCTCACGGAGAAGGCGCTCGACGAGCACGCCGCGCGAACCCTCGCGCCCACTCGGCCGGTGCCGCACGCGTCACCCGCGTCGTCCGACTCCGCTGCGGCCGCCGTCGAATGACCACGCGCAGAGTGCACGTGGTGCTGGCCGTGATCGTGGTCGCGGTGTCGGTGACCGCCGGGGTTCTGTGGGCTCTGCTGGCACCTGCCGAACAACTGACGGTCGTGGCGGCGGATCGCGGAGTTCTTCGTGACGGGGAGAGCGGCACCAGGTTCGCCGCCGTGGCGATCTTCGTGATCGGCGGCGCCGTTCTCGGCGCAGCGACCGCGATCGGCGCGTGGTCGGTGCGGCGGTTGCGCGGGCCCGCGGGAGTGTCGACGGTGGTCGCGGCCAGCGTCGTCGGCTCGGCAGCGGCTGCCGGAATCGGGCTGCTGGTGGCGCGGGTGGTCCACACGCGACCGAGTTCGCCTGCCGTGGGGTCGGTGATCTCCGAGCCTCCCGGTCTGACCTCTGCGGTGGTTCTGGTGGCACAGCCGCTGGTCGCGGCCGTGCTGTTGCTGCTGCTGGCCTTCGTCAGCCGTCGGGACGACCTGGGTGTCACAGGCGTGGACGCCGACGCGGCAGTTGATCTGCCGGGGGGTCTGAGCGCGGCGAACTCGTCGGTGACCCGCAAGGACGATTCGACGAACCGATAGAGGGTTGCCGGGCGGCCGCCCGAGCGTCCGGGTGGGGCGGTGTCGCCGGTGGGTTCGATGACCCCGCGTCGAGTGAGGACGCGTTGAAGATTGGTGGTGTCGACCGTGTGGCCCAGTGCGGCGCAGTAGATCTCCCGGAGAACCGACAGGGTGAACGTTGCAGGCGCCAGAGCGAAGGCGATGTTGGTGTAGCTGAGCTTGGCGGCCAGGCGTGCGCGAGCATGCTCGACCATCACTCCGTGATCGAAGGACGTGGGCGGCAGGGATGTGGCGTCGTGCCACGCGGTGTCGGTGGGCAGCGCCGGTTCCGTTCCGAGGGGTACCAGGCCGAGGAAGGTCGATGCGATCCGTCGCCCGCCCGGTACCCGGTCGGGGTCGGAGAACACGGACAGTTGTTCCAGGTGCGCCACGCGGCGGACGTCGACCTTCTCGGCGAGGTGTCGGCCGGCGGACGAGGGGAGGTCCTCGCGGTCGCCGAGCTCGCCGCCCGGCAGGGACCAGGTGCCGCGACCGGGGTCGAAACCGCGTTCCCACAGCAGGACGGCCAATTCGGTCCGTCCGCTCTCATGTCCCCGCCCGGTCTCATGTCCCTGCCCGGTCCCGTATCTGTGTCGAACCTGGAACACCACACTGAGGACCTCGTGAACGGTGCTAGGATGTGGCATGTTTCCGATCATAAGTCGAAAACCTCGACATCGGAAGCGCCCGATCACACCGCACGGGTGAGGGAGCGCACGGGTGAAGGAGAACGCCATGGCAACCGCGACGACGTGGGCGCAGGAGCAACGAATCCAGGACGGACCCGGCGGCTACAGCGGTGTGGAGCCGAGCCCCGAGTGGGCCACGGAGGTCTCCCGGCTCGCCCGCGAGCGCGGCGCGACGATCCTCGCCCACAACTACCAGCTGCCCGCCATCCAGGATGTCGCCGACCATGTGGGCGATTCGCTGGCGTTGTCGCGGATCGCCGCCGAGGTACCCGAGAACGAGATCGTCTTCTGCGGTGTGCACTTCATGGCCGAGACGGCGAAGATCCTCAGCCCTGACAAGCGCGTCCTGATCCCCGACGCCCGCGCCGGGTGCTCGCTCGCCGATTCGATCGACGCGCGGCAACTGCAGGAGTGGAAGGACGAGCATCCGGACGCCGTCGTGGTGTCCTACGTCAACACCACCGCGGAGGTGAAGGCGCTCACCGACATCTGCTGCACGTCGTCCAACGCCGTCGAGGTGGTGCAGTCGATCGATCCCGAGCGCGAGGTGCTGTTCCTGCCGGATCAGTTCCTGGGCGCCCACGTCAAGAGGCAGACCGGGCGTGAGAACCTTCTGATCTGGGCCGGTGAGTGCCATGTTCACGCCGGCATCAACGGCGACGAACTTGCCGCACGCTCGCGCGCGCACCCGAGCGCCGAACTGTACGTCCACCCCGAGTGCGGCTGTGCCACATCGGCTCTCTACCTGGCCGGGGAGGGATTCCTCCCACCGGAGAAGGTGAAGATCCTCTCCACGGGCGGCATGCTGGACGCCGCCCGCCGCACCGGGGCCACCGAGGTACTGGTGGCCACCGAGATCGGGATGCTCCACCAGTTGCGCAAGGCCGCTCCCGGAGTGGACTTCCAAGCGGTCAACGATCGGGCATCGTGCCGATACATGAAGATGATCACCCCGGCCGCCCTGCTGCGCTGCCTGCGCGAGGGTGAGGACGAGGTGTTCGTCGACGCGGCGATGGCCGAGCGTGCCCGTGCGAGCGTCGAGCGCATGATCGCCATCGGTCAGCCCGGCGGCGGCGAGTGAACGGGAGCCGCGTGTGAGCGGTATCTATGACGCCGAGGTCGACCTCGTGGTGGTCGGCGGCGGCATCGCCGGGCTCGCCGCCACCATCGAGGCGGTCCGGGGCGGGCTCCGCGTGGTCACCGTCGCCAAGGCCGATCCCGGCCAGACGTCGACCAACTACGCCCAGGGCGGCATCGCCATCAGCTACGGCGACGACCTCGCCTCCCACGTCGCGGACACCTGCGCCGCCGGTGCGGGGATCTGCGACGAGGGCGCTGTGTGGTCGATCCTCGCCGGCGGGCCCGCGGCGCTGAACACCCTGACCGGGCTCGGCGCCGTGTTCGATCGCCGCCCGGACGGCTCGTACGCCCTCACCCGTGAAGGTGGACACGCGATCCCGCGCATCGTGCACGCGGGAGGGGACGCGACCGGCGCCGAGGTGCAGCGGGTGCTCTCGGCGGCCGGTCCGACGGTTCTGCTGGGCACGTCCGCGGTGCGCGTGCTCACCGGGCCTCAGGGCGTGAGCGGTGTGCTGGTCTCCGGCGAGCACGGATTCGGGGTGCTGCGCGCACCCGCTGTCCTGTTGGCCACCGGTGGTCTCGGCCAGATGTACGCGTGCAGCACCAACCCGTCCGCCGCCACCGGCGACGGTGTCGCGTTGGCGCTGCGAGCAGGAGCCCTCGTTGCCGATCTCGAGTTCGTGCAGTTCCACCCCACGGTGCTCTTCGACCCGGCCGGTCGTGGTCGTCGACCGCTGATCAGTGAGGCCGTTCGTGGCGAGGGCGCCATCCTGGTCGACCTCGCGGGCGCATCGGTCACCGAGGGCGTTCACCCGATGGGTGACCTGGCCCCGCGTGACGTGGTCTCGCGGGCCATCGCCACCCGACTCCGTGAGCGCGGGGAGGACCACGTGCTCCTCGATGCCCGTGCGATCGAGGACTTCGCCACCCGGTTCCCCACGATCACCGCCTCCTGCCGAGCCGTCGGGCTCGACCCGTCCACCGATCGGTTGCCCGTAGCGCCCGCCGCGCACTACGCGTGCGGCGGGGTGGTCACCGACGTGCACGGTCGCACGCGGGTCCCGGGGCTGTACGCCGCAGGCGAGGTCGCGCGGACGGGCCTGCACGGGGCCAACCGTTTGGCGTCGAACTCTCTGGTCGAGGGCGCTGTGGTGGGCACCCGCGTCGGGATCGCTGCGCGCGAGCGAGCGGGCATGCACCTCGACCCGGCCACCACGGACATCGGCGACGTCCTGGCCGGCTCCTGGTCGGCCCCCGCGCTCGAACGGGACACACTGCAGCACATCATGACCGATCGAGTCGGGGTGATCCGCGACGCGGAGGGTCTCGCCCGCGCCGCCGACGATCTGGCCGCGTCGCCGCGACGGACCATCTCCACGGTCGCCGACGCCGAGGACGCAGCCCTGACCCTGGTCGCGTCGATCGTCACGCGGGCCGCGGCGGAGCGAAACGAAACGCGCGGCGCACACACCCGCCTCGATCACCCGAACACCGACGCCGTGCTGGCCCTCAGCACCGCCTACGCCCTCGATGCCGCCGGAGCCGTGGTGATGGTCGACCCACCAGGCCACACCCCGATCCCCACCCTCACCGGAGCCACGCCATGACAGTCGATCTCGCAGGATCAGGACTCGACCGCGACGAGGTGCTCGCGCTGATCCGCACCGCATTGCACGAGGACCTGCGGTACGGACCGGACGTGACCACCATGGCCACCGTCGACGCCGAGGCTCGCACCACCGCCTCGGTGATCTCCCGATCGCCCGGGACGGTGGCCGGGCTCGACATCGCTCTCCTCGTTCTCGAGGAGGTCGCCGGCCGAGACACCTGGTCGGTGGTCGAACGCCGCCGCGACGGGGAACGTGTCCAGCGCGGCGACGCCGTGCTGACGGTCGATGCGCCGACGCGGCAACTTCTCACCGCCGAGCGGACGATGCTCAACATCGCGTGCCACCTGTCGGGCATCGCCACCGCCACCGCGGCCTGGGTCGACGCCGTCGCCGGTACCGGGTGCGTCATCCGCGACAGCCGCAAGACGCTCCCCGGCCTGAGGGCTCTGCAGAAGTACGCGGTCCGCGCCGGTGGTGGACACAACCATCGCATGGGCCTCGGCGACGCGGCGCTGATCAAGGACAACCACGTGGTGGCCGCGGGGTCCGTGGTCGCCGCACTGCACGCGGTGCGAGCCCTCGCCCCGGACATCGCGTGCGAGGTGGAGGTGGACAGTCTCGAACAGCTGGATCTGGTGCTCGCAGAGGGTGTCGATCTGATCCTGCTCGACAACTTCCCACTGTGGCAGACACAGATGGCGGTGCAGCGACGTGATCGGCTCGCGCCCACCACCCGGCTCGAGTCCTCCGGTGGG
Organism: Rhodococcus sp. AZ1; assembly: GCF_054979605.1. Taxonomy (NCBI): domain Bacteria; kingdom Bacillati; phylum Actinomycetota; class Actinomycetes; order Mycobacteriales; family Nocardiaceae; genus Rhodococcus; species Rhodococcus sp. AZ1. The sequence goes on along the minus strand of NZ_JBUEQF010000006.1, from coordinate 79,007 downwards.
CTGACCCTGGACGTGGCGGCCGAGTACGCCGGAACCGGTGTCGACTTCCTCGCCGTCGGGGCACTGACCCACTCGGTGTCCGTGCTGGATCTGGGTCTGGACTTCTGACGTACGACGCGGTGAGGGCCGCCGGTAGGGTTGGATCATGGCAACAGTGAGCGAAGTGGATGCAGGCAAGCGCGCAGTGGCGCGACGGGTGACCGTCAACACCGACCCCGGCGAGATTTTCGCGCTCGTCGCCAACCCGCATCGGCATGCGGAACTCGACGGATCGGGAACGGTTCGGCCCAAGGTGACCGGGCCCGAGAAACTCGCCCCCGGCGACAAGTTCTCGGTGGGTATGAAGCAGTTCGGCCTCCCGTACTCCATCACCAGCGTCGTCACCGAGATCGTCGACGAGGACACGCGCAAGGTGGTCGAGTGGCAGCATCCGGCGGGCCACCGGTGGCGCTGGGAGATGGTGCAGAGCGCCCCCGGTGTCACCGAGGTGACGGAAAGTTTTCTCTACGACACCTCCAAGGGCCCGGCAGTCCTCGAACTGCTCGGCCAGCCCAAGGCCAACGCCAAGGGCATCACGGCCACCCTCGAGAAGCTCGCCGCGCGCTACGCCTGAGCGAGACCGCACACACCCGTCGGAAGGACCGATCTCGATGACCCCCCGCGCCGATCTGCGCCGAATCGACCTGCGTGCCGGGACGCCGTCGACCGCACATCTGCGGTCCGTCCTGCCGCGTGGCGGGGTCGACGTGAACTCGGTGCTGCCCGTTGTAGCGCCCACGGTCGACGCGGTCCGTGAGCGCGGCGCCGAGGCGGCGCTCGAGCTGGGGGAGAAGTTCGACGGTGTGCGTCCGGACACCGTCCGCGTGCCCGCCGCACAACTCGAGGCCGCCCTGGCCGGGCTCGACCCGTCGGTGCGCGCGGCACTCGAAGTGGCCATCGACCGCACTCGACTCGTTCACGCCGACCAGCGCCGCACCGACACCGTCACCCGACCGGCACCCGGGGCCGCGGTCACCGAGAAGTGGGTGCCGGTGGACCGTGTCGGGCTCTACGTTCCCGGCGGTAACGCCGTGTATCCGTCGTCGGTGGTGATGAACGTGGTGCCGGCCCAGATCGCGGGTGTGCGGTCGCTGGTGGTGTGCAGCCCGCCGCAGGCCGATTTCGGCGGACTGCCGCACCCGACCATCCTGGCCGCCGCTCACCTGCTCGGCGTCACGCAGGTATGGGCCGTCGGCGGCGCGCAGGCCGTGGCGTTGATGGCCTACGGCGGCACCGACACCGACGGCACCCCGCTCGATCCCGTCGACATCGTCACCGGGCCCGGCAACATCTACGTCACCGCGGCCAAGCGACTGTGCCGGGGGGTGATCGGGATCGACTCCGAGGCCGGACCCACGGAGATCGCGATACTGGCCGATCACACCGCGGACCCGCAGCATGTCGCGGCGGACCTGATCAGCCAGGCCGAGCACGATGTGCTCGCCGCATCGGTCCTGGTGACCACCTCCGAGGAACTTGCCGACGCCGTCGACGCCGCGGTGACCGCGCAGTTGTCGGTGACCAAGCACGCCGAGCGGGTGGCGACGGCGTTGTCCGGTGAGCAGTCGGGCATCGTTCTCGTCTCCTCGATCGACGACGGCCTGGCAGTGGTCGACGCGTGGGCGGCCGAGCACCTCGAGGTGCAGACCGAGGACGCGGCCGCGGTTGCCGCGCGCGTGCGGAACGCGGGTGCCATCTTCGTCGGGGCATGGTCACCGGTCAGTCTGGGTGACTACTGCGCGGGCTCGAACCACGTTCTCCCGACGGCCGGGTGCGCGCGGCACTCGTCCGGGTTGAGCGTGCAGACCTTCCTGCGTGGCATCCACATCGTGGAGTACACCCGCGACGCCCTCGAGGAGGTCGCCGACCACGTGGTGGCTCTTGCCGACGCGGAGGACCTTCCCGCGCACGGTCGAGCCGTCCGGGCGCGCTTCGAGAGGGTGGCCCCGTGAGCGGGGGTGGCAGCGAGGCCACAGCACTCGGTGTCGGTGTCGCGGGATCCGGTGTCGCGCTGACCGATCTGACGATCCGCGAGAACCTGCGTGGGCTCTCGCCCTACGGCGCTCCGCAGCTGTCGGTGCCCGCGCGTCTGAACACCAACGAGAATCCGCACCCGCCGACCGCCGCTCTGGTCGACGACCTCACCGAATCCGTTCGGGCCGCCGCGCGCGAGCTGCACCGGTACCCCGATCGCGACGCAACAGCGTTGCGCAGCGACCTCGCCGCCTACCTCACGCGGCAGACCGGTGTGCGCGTGGCCACCGAGAACGTCTGGGCGGCAAACGGATCCAACGAGATCCTGCAGCAGCTGCTGCAGGCGTTCGGCGGGCCGGGCCGTACCGCGCTGGGTTTCGTGCCGTCGTACGCGATGCATCCGATCATCGCCGCGGGCACCCAGACCGAGTTCATCGACGTTCTGCGTCGACCCGACTTCGCCGTCGACATCGACGCCGCGGTTGCGCAGGTGCGGAGAAGGGCGCCGGACGTCGTCTTCGTCACCAGCCCGAACAACCCCACGGGGCAGAGCGTCGGACTCGCCGACCTCGAGCGCATCCTCGACGCCGCACCGGGAATCGTGGTGGTCGACGAGGCGTACGCGGAGTTCTCGGCCGAGCCCAGTGCTATCTCGCTCATCGATCGCTTTCCGGCCCGGCTGGTGGTCAGCCGCACCATGAGCAAGGCGTTCGCGTTCGCGGGCGGACGGCTCGGATACCTCGTGGCGGCGCCGGCGATGGTGGAGGCGATGCTGCTGGTCAGGCTGCCCTACCACCTGTCGGTGCTCACCCAGGCGGCCGCGCGGGCGGCCCTGAGACATGCCGACGACACCCTGGCCAGCGTCGCCGAACTCGCGCGGGAGCGCGATCGAGTGGCATCGGCCCTGACCGAGATGGGTTTCGCGGTGATACCCAGCACGGCCAACTTCATTCTGTTCGGCGGGATGATCGACGCGTCGGCGTCCTGGCAGCGCTATCTCGACCGGGGTGTCCTGATCCGGGACCCGGGCATCGCCGGTCACCTTCGGGTGAGTATCGGGCTGGCCGAGGAGAACGACGCCTTCCTCGCCGCGTCCGCAGACATTGCGGCCACCGATCGGACCTACGACGCTGCATCCGCAGGGGACGCCCGTCACCACTCACTGCAGGAGAACCCATGACCGGCCGGACCGCCCGTATCGAGCGCAGCACCAAGGAATCGGACATCACCGTCGAGTTGAACCTCGACGGCACCGGTGTGGTCGACATCTCGACCGGGGTGCCGTTCTTCGACCACATGCTCACCGCACTGGGTACGCACGCGAGCTTCGATCTGTCCGTGCAGGCGAAGGGTGACATCGAGATCGAGGCGCACCACACGGTCGAGGACACCTCGATCGTGCTGGGCCAGGCTCTCGGTCAGGCGCTCGGGGACAAGAAGGGCATCCGCCGATTCGGCGACGCCTTCGTTCCGATGGACGAAACGCTCGCACACGCATCCGTCGACGTCTCCGGCCGCCCGTACTGCGTCCACGTCGGCGAGCCCGACCACATGCTGCACGCGGTGATCGGCGGCTACCCCGGTACGCCGTACGCGACCGTGATCAACCGGCACGTCTTCGAATCCATCGCATCGAACGCGCGCATCGCCCTGCATGTGCGGGTGATCTACGGCCGCGATCAGCACCACATCACCGAAGCCGAGTTCAAGGCGGTGGCGCGTGCGCTGCGCGCCGCGGTAGAACCGGACCCGCGTGTGCTCGGCGTTCCGTCCACCAAGGGAAGTCTGTGACGACGGTAGCGCTGCTGGACTACGGCTCGGGGAACCTTCATTCGGCGGCACGGGCGCTCGCACGGGTGGGTGCGGAGGTCACGGTGACCGGCGACCATGCGGTGGCCCTCGCTGCGGACGGTCTGGTGGTGCCCGGTGTCGGTGCCTACGCGGCGTGCATGGACGGGCTGCGCGGCGTGCGCGGTGACACGCTGATCGATCGGCGGCTCGCCGGAGGACGACCGGTTCTCGGCATCTGTGTGGGTATGCAGGTTCTGTTCGAGCGAGGCATCGAGTTCGGCATCGACAGTCGCGGCTGTGGCCAGTGGCCGGGGGTGGTGGACCGTCTCGAGGCCCCGGTGCTGCCGCACATGGGCTGGAACACCGTCGACGCTCCACCCGAGAGCGTGCTGTTCGCCGGTATCGATCCCGGCACACGCTTCTACTTCGTGCACTCCTACGCAGCGCAGCAGTGGACCGCCGAGCGCAGCGATGTGATCGCTCCGCCACACCTGACCTGGGCGGAGCACGGGGTACGGTTTCTCGCAGCGGTCGAGAACGGCACGCTGGCCGCAACGCAGTTCCACCCCGAGAAGTCGGGAGACGCGGGTGCGAGCCTGCTCGAGAACTGGTTGCGTTCGCTCTGACCGCACCATCGGGGAAGGCGACATGAACGACGAGATCTCCCTCGCGCGGCTGGCGGCCACGGCGCTGGCGGCCGCAGCAGCGTTCCTGATCACCGCGACGGTGTTGATCGCGGTGATCGAACCCGCTCCGGCGGTGGGACTGCTGGTCGCCGGCGCCGCGCTGGTGGGTGTCGTGCTCAGCATCTCGATGCTCTCTCGCCGCGCTGTCCGCCGGATCACCGACGGCACCGACGGCACCGACCCGGAGAAATGAAAACCCGCCGCGGGCAGTACCCTTCTACCTCGTGAGCCTGGTACTTCTCCCCGCAGTCGACGTCGCCAACGGCGAGGCGGTTCGCCTCGTTCAGGGAGAGGCGGGCAGTGAGACCACGTACGGTTCACCGCGCGATGCGGCTCTGGCGTGGCAGCGCGACGGCGCCGAGTGGGTTCATCTCGTGGACCTCGACGCGGCGTTCGGTCGAGGCTCCAACCGCGAACTGTTGGCATCGGTGGTCGGCGAACTCGACGTCAAGGTCGAACTGTCCGGTGGCATTCGGGACGACGAGTCCCTCGTCGCAGCCCTGGCGACGGGGTGCGCGCGCGTCAATCTGGGGACCGCAGCCCTCGAGGACCCGCAGTGGTGTGCTCGCGCCATCGGTGAGTACGGGGACCGCATCGCCGTGGGACTGGACGTGCGAATCGTCGACGGCAGTCATCGCCTGCGGGGCCGCGGATGGGTGAGCGACGGCGGTGACCTGTGGGAGGTGCTCGAACGGCTCGATCGTGACGGTTGCTCCCGCTACGTGGTCACCGACGTCACCCGCGACGGAACGCTCACCGGACCGAATCTCGAACTGCTGCAGCAGGTCTGCGCTGCCACCGATGCGCCCGTCATCGCGTCCGGGGGAGTGTCGACCATCGCCGACCTCGTCGCGATCGCCGAGCTCACCGGTCACGGTGTCGAGGGCTCGATCGTCGGCAAGGCGCTGTACGCGGGGAAGTTCACCCTGCCGCAGGCCTTGGAGGCCGTCTCGGCGCCCGTCCGACCGTGACCGATCTCGATCTCGAAGCGCTGGCGAGCACCGCTCGCGGGCTGTTGCGGGGGGTCCGGGACACCTTCGTCGACGGCGTGGGCGCTCCGAGCAGTGTGCGCAAAGGTCCGGACGATTTCGCCACCGACATCGACCTCGCTCTCGAGCGGCGACTGACCGCCGAACTCGAGGATCGCACCGGGATCGCGGTGCACGGTGAGGAGTTCGGCGGTCCGTCGCTCGAGTCCGGCGCCGTGTGGGTTCTCGACCCGGTGGACGGCACCTTCAACTACTCGAGCGGACTACCCACGGCCGGAATGCTTCTCGCGCTCGTGGTGGACGGTCGCCCACGGATCGGTCTGACGCTGCTGCCGCTCGTCGGCGCCGAGTACTGGGCCGTCGAGGGCGGACCGGTGCACAGCGGCGACACGCCCCTGCCGCCGCTCGCGCCGACGCGACTCGACGAGTCCATCGTCGCGTTCGGGACGTTCAATGCCGCGGGTGGTGGCTCGATACCGGGCGCGGTTCGCGCCCGCATCCTCGGCGAGGTCTCGATCCTGTCCTCGCGTGTGCGGATGCACGGCTCGACCGGTTTCGATCTCGCGTACACGGCAGCCGGGGCGCTCGGCGGGGCCCTGGTGTTCGGATATCGCGCATGGGACAACGCGGCCGGTGCCCTGATGGTGCAGGCCGCCGGCGGGGTGGTGACCGATCTGGCCGGGCAGCCGTGGACCCTCGCGTCACGTTCGGTTCTGGCAGCGGCCCCCGGCGTGCACGCCGAGCTCCTGGACATCGTCGCGGCGGCCACCGCGCCGGTCGTCCCCGAGGAGGTGTGATGACTCTCGCCGTGAGGGTGATCCCGTGTCTCGACGTCGATGGCGGCAGGGTGGTCAAGGGCGTGAACTTCCGGGGGCTCCGTGATGCCGGCGACCCGGTGGAACTTGCCGCGAAGTACGACGCGGACGGGGCCGACGAGTTGACGTTCCTCGACGTCACGGCGTCGTCAGGAGGGCGGGCGACCATGCTGGACGTGGTCACGCGCACGGCGGAGCAGGTCTTCATCCCGTTGACGGTCGGTGGTGGTGTCCGCAGTGTCGCCGACGTCGATGCCCTTCTGCGTGCGGGCGCGGACAAGGTCAGCGTGAACACCGCGGCGATCGCGCGCCCCGAGCTGCTCGGTGAGCTCAGTGCGCAGTTCGGTTCGCAGTGCATCGTGCTCTCGGTCGATGCACGCACCAGCGAGACACCGACGGCATCCGGCTGGGAGGTCACCACCCACGGTGGGCGTCGCGGCACGGGTATCGACGCGATCGAGTGGGCGGTGCGTGGCGCCGAACTCGGCGTCGGCGAGATCCTGCTGAACTCCATGGATGCCGACGGCACCAAGGCCGGGTTCGACCTGGCGATGATCAGCGCGACACGCGCGGCCGTGGCAGTGCCCGTGATCGCGTCCGGCGGCGCCGGTGCTGCCGCGCACTTCGCCCCGGCCGTCCACGCCGGTGCCGATGCGGTGCTCGCGGCGAGTGTCTTCCACTTCGGTGAACTGACCATCGGCGAGGTCAAGGCAGCCATGGCTGCGGACGGGATCACGGTTCGATGAGCCTCGATCCCGCCGTGGCATCGCGGCTCACCCGCACAGCCGACGGCCTGGTGCCCGCGGTGGTGCAGGAGCGCGGCACCGGCCGCGTGTTGATGATGGCGTGGATGGACGACGAGGCGCTCGCGCGCACACTGGCCACCCGCCGGGGCACGTATTTCTCACGTTCGCGGCAGGAGTACTGGGTCAAGGGTGAGACCAGCGGTCACACCCAGTACGTGCACGAGGTACGCCTGGACTGCGACGGTGACACGCTTCTGGTCGTCGTCGACCAGGTAGGGCCTGCCTGCCACACCGGGACCACCACCTGCTTCGATGCGGATGTGCTGCTCGGCGAGCAGTGAACAGAACCTTCAGGGCCGCAGGCCCTGCGCGATCGTACGGTCGATCTGCTCGACCAGTACCAGTCCCAGGGATTCGAGTTCACCCACCTGGGTCTCGGTGAGTCCGTCGAAGATCAGCCGGTGCACGGTCTCGGCGTGACCGGGCGCCGCGGACTCCAACTTTGCGAAGCCCGCATCGGTCAGCACGGCGAACGAGCCGCGGCCGCCCTCGACGTTCTCCCGTCGTACCCAGCCCAGTCGCTCGAGCTTGGTGACCACGTGGGAAAGCCGTGAGAGGGAGGCGGCAGAGTATTCGGCGAGGTCGCGGAGCTTGACCCGGCGGTCCTCCGCCTCGGACAGTGTGGCCAGAACCGTGAAGTCGAAGTGCGTCAATCCCGCGTCACGTTGTAGTTGCGTGTCCAGGGAGGCGGGGAGTCTGGTCAGCACGGGGATCAGTGCGCGCCATGCTCGCTGCTGATCGGGGCTCAACCACCGTGGCTCGCGGGGTTCCTCGGCGGGATGCGCCATGTGCGTGAGCCCTCCTCTCGGTGGTGGCGCAGCCGATGTCTCGGTACGCGGAGGCCAGTCTGCGGCCGGGATGGCCGCCCGTTGAGTGTCGCATCCACCAGTGGTGCTCGTTACAACCGAACCTGATGTTCGGGTCGTCGGCGCCCACCCGGGACACTGAGGGCATGTCTGGCGATTCAGTGACGTCCGCGACGACGACGCGCGAGCAGTTCCGGGCCCTCGCGGCCGAACATCGGGTGGTCCCCGTGGTGCGCAAGGTCCTGGCCGACTCCGAGACCCCCCTCTCGGCGTACCGCAAACTCGGCCGGGATCGGCCGGGGACGTTCCTGCTCGAGTCCGCGGAGAACGGTCGATCGTGGTCGCGGTGGTCGTTCATCGGGGCGGGGTCGCGCTCGGCGCTGACCGTGGTCGATGGTGAGGCGACGTGGATGGGGGAGGTGCCGGTGGGCGCGCCGTCGGGTGGCAACCCGATCGAGGCGCTCGGCGCGACGCTGGAACTGCTTCGCTCCGAACGCCTTCCGGATCTGCCGCCCCTGACCGGCGGCATGGTCGGCTATCTGGGGTACGACGCGGTGCGCTTCCTCGAGCGGCTCCCCGACTCCACGGTCGACGATCTCGGGGTTCCGGCGATGGTGATGCTGCTGGCCACCGACATCGCTGCCGTCGACCACCACGAGGGTGCGATCACCCTCATTGCGAATGCGGTGAACTGGAACGACACCGCGCAGAACGTCGACGCCGCATACGACGACGCGATCGTGCGCCTGGACGAGATGACCGCCGCGCTCGCTGAGGCCTCGCCGTCGACGGTGTCGCAGTTCGCCCGTCCCGCCCCCGAGTTCCGCCGCCGCACCACCTCCCCGGAGTTCGAGGCGGGTGTCGAGCGGCTCGTCTCGGAGATCGAGGCCGGTGAAGCGTTCCAGGTGGTGCTCTCGCAGCGGTTCGAAATCGACACCGACGCGTCCCCACTCGACGTCTACCGGATGCTGCGGGCATCGAATCCGAGCCCGTACATGTACTTGATGCACGTGCCGGACAGCGCGGGCAACACTGCTTTCTCCATCGTCGGGTCCAGTCCGGAATCGTTGGTCACGGTTGCCGAGGGGGTGGCCACCACCCATCCCATCGCGGGAACCCGGTGGCGCGGGGCAACGGAGGAGGACGACATCCTCCTGGCCAAGGACCTGCTCGCGGACGAGAAGGAGAACTCCGAACACCTCATGCTCGTCGACCTCGGCCGCAACGATCTCGGCCGTGTGTGCGCCCCCGGCACGGTGAAGGTGACCGACTACCGCCACATCGAGCGCTACAGCCATGTGATGCATCTGGTCTCGACGGTGCACGGAACCCTCGCCGAGGGTAAGCACGCGATCGACGCGGTCGCCGCCTGCTTTCCCGCAGGCACTCTCTCCGGGGCACCGAAGGTCCGCGCGATGGAGCTGATCGAGGAACTCGAGACCACTCGGCGGGGCATCTACGGCGGAGTGGTGGGGTATCTGGATTTCGCCGGCGACGCCGACACCGCCATCTGCATCCGCTCGGCGCTGATCAAGAACGGCACCGCATACGTGCAGGCCGGTGCAGGGGTGGTGGCGGACTCGGTGGGCGCGTACGAGGATCAGGAGGCGCGCAACAAGGCCATGGCAGTATTGGCGGCGGTGACCGCGGCGCAGACCATCGCCCCGGCAGCGCCGCTTCGAACACACGAGTTCGACTCGCCGGTGGCCGCCCCGTGACCGCCGCCGCCACGCCGCACCGCGACCAACGCCCGCGACGGGCCTCGGCGGTGATCGCCGTGCTGCTCGCATCGTCGGCGCTGGCGCTGTGGGCGGCTTCGCGAATGACGTGGGTCCGCGTGTTCTCCGTCGACGGCCTGGGGGAGGAGCGCACGTCCGTTCTGGTCGGCGGGACCTGGGCAGCGGCCACCACGCCACTGGCACTGGTGCTGGTGGCGGCGGTTGCCGCAATGTTCGCCGTCCGTGGTCGGTGGACGCTGGTGGTGGCCGCCCTCGTCTCACTGGTGGCAGTGCTGGCCGCGGTACCCGCTGCGACGCTGATCGTCTCGGGTGCGGACGCAGGCACCGCATCCGCTCTCGCCGAACTTCCCGATCGGGCCGACGTCTCGCGCGTCGAGATCTCCGTCGCGCCGGCTCTGCTCGTGCTGCTCGCGTCGGTTCTGGGGGTGATCGCCGCGATCGCCATCGTTCGGTCATCGGGAGCACGGCGAGGGTTGTCCGGTCGCTACGACGCCCCGGCGGTACGTCGGGAGCGGGCGGGTGCTGCGACCGCCGAGCGGGCCGAGCGCGCCGGCACCGACGCCGACGGCACCGTCGAACCCAGCCAGCGCGAGATCTGGGACGCGCTCGATGCGGGGATCGATCCGACGGCCGAGGCCGGTGAGGACCCGGGTTCGCGGTGACGAGCCCACCCGCCGACGTCCGAAAGGTCCGATGCCTCTACTCTGTGGAGCACTGGACGGGCGAGCATTGATGCGATCACCTGTCGGAAAGGACAGTGGGGGCTCTGATGACGGTTCTCGATTCGATCCTCGACGGTGTGCGTGCGGACGTCGCGGCCCGTGAGTCCGTGGTGGACTTCACCTCGATCAAGTCCGCCGCACGGTCGGCTCCCGCTCCGCTCGACGCCGCCGCTGCGCTCCTCGAGCCGGGCATCGCGGTGATCGCCGAGGTCAAGAGAGCAAGCCCCTCCAAGGGCGCGCTGGCCGACATCCCTGACCCGGCGATCCTGGCCTCGGCCTATGAGGACGGCGGTGCCCGCATCATCAGCGTGCTCACCGAGGAGCGCCGATTCAGCGGCTCCCTCGCCGATCTCGACGCTGTTCGTCGTGCGGTGAGCATCCCGGTCCTTCGCAAGGACTTCATCGTCGGGCCCTACCAGATCCACGAGGCACGGGCGCACGGCGCCGACCTGATCCTGCTCATCGTGGCAGCCCTCGAGCAGGAGGCGCTGGTATCGCTGCTCGATCGCACCGAGTCGCTCGGTATGACCGCGCTGGTGGAGGTCCACACCGAGGAGGAGGCCGACCGCGCGCTCGAAGCCGGTGCCAGCGTGATCGGTGTGAACGCCCGCAACCTCAAGACCCTCGAGGTCGACCCGGACACCTTCGGTCGCATTGCGCCGGGTCTGCCGTCGGGTGTGATCCGCGTCGCCGAGTCGGGCGTACGGGGTACGGCCGATCTGCTGGCCTACGCCGGCGCCGGCGCGGATGCAGTGCTGGTGGGTGAAGGGTTGGTCACCAGTGGCGATCCTCGCGCTGCGGTGCGCGACCTCGTCACGGCGGGAACCCATCCCTCGTGCCCCAAGCCCGCTCGCTGAGCGGCACCGATACACGCCAGTTCGGCCGACCCGGCTGCCCGGACGCGCGTCCGGTGGGGCAAACTCGAGGGGTGACGATCAGCGAGATCCCGTCCTCCAGCTTCGGCATCACCGAGCGCACCACGCACGACCCCGACGCCGGTGGCCACTTCGGCAAGTACGGCGGCCGGTACGTTCCCGAGGCGCTGATGGGCGTCATCGAGGAGGTCACCGCGGCCTACGAGAAGGCCCGTGCCGATCGAACCTTCCTCGACGAACTCGACCGGCTCCAACGCGACTACACCGGTCGCCCCTCACCGGTCTTCGAGGCCACGCGGCTGGCGGAGCACGCCGGTGGCGCACGCATCTTCCTCAAGCGCGAGGACCTCAACCACACCGGTTCGCACAAGATCAACAACGTGCTCGGCCAGGTGCTCCTCGCGCAGCGGATGGGCAAGACCCGTGTGATCGCCGAGACGGGGGCCGGGCAGCACGGTGTGGCCACGGCCACCGCGTGTGCGCTGCTCGGTCTCGAGTGCGTGGTGTACATGGGCGAGGTGGACACCGAGCGACAGGCCCTCAATGTCGCGCGAATGAAGCTGCTCGGTTCGCAGGTCGTGGCGGTCAAGTCCGGCTCACGCACCCTCAAGGACGCGATCAACGACGCGTTGCGCGACTGGGTGACCAACGCCGAGAACACCTACTACTGCTTCGGCACGGTTGCCGGACCGCACCCGTTCCCGATGATGGTGCGTGACTTCCAGCGCATCATCGGACTCGAGGCGCGTGCTCAGATGCTCTCCTCCGTGGGACGGCTGCCGGACGCGATCGGCGCCTGTGTCGGCGGCGGGTCGAACGCGATCGGCATCTTCCACGCATTCATCGACGACCCCGATGTTCGTCTGATCGGTTTCGAGGCCGCAGGCGACGGCGTCGAGACCGGTCGCCATGCAGCGACGATCGGTGCGGGCTCGCCCGGCGCACTGCACGGGGCCTTCTCGTACCTGCTCCAGGACGAGGACGGACAGACCATCGAGTCGCACTCGATCTCGGCCGGGCTCGACTACCCCGGTGTCGGGCCCGAGCACTCCTACCTTCACGATGTCGGGCGCGCCGAGTATCGGCCCGTCACCGACGCTGCGGCCATGGACGCCATGCGACTGCTCTCGCGCACCGAGGGCATCATCCCGGCCATCGAGACCGCCCACGCCATCGCCGGAGTGATCGAACTCGGCCGGGAACTCGGCGACGGCGCGCTGATCCTGGTCAACCTCTCCGGGCGCGGGGACAAGGACATGGACACGGCGGGCAAGTGGTTCGGCATCCTCGACAGTGCGGGCCGCATCACCGACACTGCGGGCCGAAACGGCGACGCTGAGCCCGGCCCGGACTACAGCGAAGGAACGCGCGCGTGAGCACCGAGCAGACCCCCGCCCGATCACGGCTGCAGCAGGTGTTCGACACCGCCCGCTCGGAGCACCGCGCGGTTCTCGTGGGCTACCTGCCTGCCGGATACCCCACCGTGGAGAAGTCGTGCGAGGTCGTGCGCACGCTCGTCGAGGCCGGATGCGACATCGTCGAGGTCGGCATCCCCTACACCGACCCGGTGATGGACGGCCCCACCATCGCCGCGGCAGCCGATACCGCCCTGCGCAACGGCGCCAAGGTCAAGGATGTCTTCTCCGTGGTCGAGGCCGTGGCGCAGGCCGGTGGCAACGCCGTGGTGATGACGTACTGGAACCCGGTGATGAAGTACGGGGTCGAGGCCTTCGCCGCAGACCTCGCCGCCGCGGGCGGGGTCGGCATGATCACCCCTGATCTCATCCCCGACGAGGCCGACGACTGGCTGGACGCCTCGCGCGCCCACGACCTCGACCGCATCTTCCTCGTCGCGCCATCGTCGACGCCCGAGCGTCTGGCCCGGACCGTCGACCTCTCCAGCGGGTTCGTCTACGCCGCGTCCACGATGGGTGTCACGGGTGCTCGCGACGCGGTGTCCTCGATGGCGCCGGCGCTGGTGACCCGCATCCGCGAGCACTCCGACATCCCGATCGGGGTGGGCCTGGGCGTTCGATCGGGTGCGCAGGCCGCCGAGATCGCCGGGTACGCCGACGCCGTGATCGTGGGGTCCGCCCTGGTGGCGGCCGTCGACGACGGGCTCGATGCGGTGGCAGCCCTGACCGGCGAACTCGCAGCGGGTGTGCGCTCGGCTAACGTGTCCTCGTGACATCGCCCTCCGCAGCAGTCCTGGCCTACATCCCCAGCCCACCCCAGGGGGTCTGGTACGTCGGCCCGCTCGCACTACGTGCGTACGCGTTCTTCATCATCGTCGGCATCATCCTGGCCGTGATCTGGGGAGATCGCCGATGGGTCGCCCGTGGCGGTGAGTCCGGCACGGTGCTCGACGTCGCTGTCTGGGCCGTCCCCTTCGGACTGATCGGAGGCCGCGTCTACCACGTCCTCACCGATGCATCGACGTACTTCGGTGAGGGCGGTCGTCCGATCGACGCGCTCAAGATCTGGAACGGCGGCCTCGGAATCTGGGGCGCCGTGTTCTTCGGTGGAGTCGGGGCATGGATCGCCTGTCGTCGCCGCGGTGTGCCGCTACCGGCGTTCGGTGACGCAGTGGCGCCGCCGATCCTCCTGGCTCAGGCCATCGGTCGGATCGGCAACTACTTCAACCAGGAACTCTACGGCCGCGAGACCACCGTGCCGTGGGGTCTGCAGATCTTCCAGCGGGTCGACGCGAACGGTCGGATCGACAACCTCGGTGGCGTGTCCAACGGGATCGTCGAGCGCGTCGTGCATCCGACGTTCCTGTACGAGATGCTGTGGAATCTGCTGATCGTCGTGCTGCTCGTGGTGGTCGACAGGCGGTTCTCGATCGGCCGCGGACGGCTCTTCGCGCTGTACGTGGCCGGGTACTGCCTGGGACGCTTCGGCGTGGAGCTCATGCGTGACGACTACGCCACCCGCATTCTCGGCATCAGGATCAACGTCTTCACCGCGAGCATCGTGTTCGCCCTCGCCGTGATCTACTTCTTGCGAGCACCACGCGGCCGCGACGAGCCCGAGTCACTTCGGCCCGGGGGCACTTCCGCCGACGTAGCCGGCGACGGTGGGTCCACCGGCGAGGAGTCGCAGGACGGCCCGGACAGCGATGGCCCCACCGAATCGAGTACGGCAGGGAAGTCGGGTACGGCAGGGAAGTCGGGTACGGCAGAGAAGGGGTCCACACCATGAGCACACCCGATTCACCCCGGGCCGATTCACCCCAGCCCGGGATGGATCTGACGAAGCGGATCGAGAAGGACATCGAGAAGGACATCGAGAAGGACGAGGTCACGGACTTCCCGGTGTACGCCACCCCCGTCGATCCTCCGGTGCAGTATCCGCCGCTTCTGGAGCAGCCCGGCTACCCCCAGCCGGGTTACCCCCAGTCGGGTTATTCCGACCAGGGCCACTCCCAGCAGGGGTTTCAGCAGCCGGGATACGGACAGCAAGGGTTCCAGCAGCCGGGGTTCCAGCAGCCCGGGTATGGACAGCAGGGGTTTCAGCAGCCCGGGTACGGACAGCAGGGGTTTCAGCAGCCAGGGTTTCAGCAGCCCGGGTATGGACAGCAGGGGTTTCAGCAGCCGGGCTACGGACAGGGCGGGTATCCGCCGGCCGGGTTCGCGGGGTACGGGTTCGACCCGCAGGCGCCCTACGGTCGTGATCCGCAGACGGGGGAGCCGTACTCCGACAAGTCGCGCCTCGCGGCCGGCCTGCTGCAGATCTTCCTCGGTGGCTTTGGCATCGGCCGGTTCTACATCGGATCGACAGGCATCGCGCTCACCCAGCTGATCTTGACCATCGTCGGGTTCTTCGGGCTGTTCGTGATCGTCGGGATCTTCATCCTCATGGGCGTCGGCGTCTGGGCGCTCGTCGACGGGGTCATCATCCTCACCGGTGGTGCGCGTGACCCACAGGGGCGTCCGCTCAAGCCGTGACAGGTCTACCACGACCCGTCCCACGGCCCGGGTGCACGTCGTGCTGCTGATACTCTGATCGAGCGGTGTTCGTGCATCCCTGCCTGGTCTCTCGGCAGGGTTGGCCTCCCGCTCTCAGGGCCAGGGTTGTCCCGACGGAACACAAGACAGCGACATTCGAGCGCCGTCGGCCACCGTCTCGGCTCCGATCAGGTCACCACCTTCGGTACGAATCCCGGTGGCTCGTCGGCACGAGCCAAGGGGAGCCGACGTGCTGTTTTCCCGGGTGCCATCCGAGCAGGGCCTCTACGATCCGGCGCAGGAGACCGATTCGTGCGGAGTGGCGATGGTTGCCGACATCGCCGGTCGGCCCTCGCACTCCATCGTCGCCGATGCGTTGTTGGCGCTCGAGAACCTCGAACACCGCGGGGCGGCGGGCGCCGAGCCCAACAGCGGTGACGGCGCAGGAATTCTCCTTCAGCTACCCGTCGAGTTGCTCACCGCGCTGGTCGATTTCCCGCTTCCGCCGCCGAACGCGGACGGCTCCACCACCTTCGCTGCGGGGATCTGCTTCCTTCCGACGGAGTCCGTCGCGCGCGCCGCCGCGGTGGCCCGCGTCGAATCGATCGCTGCCGAGGAAGGACTCGAGATCCTGGGCTGGCGCGACGTCGCCACCGACCCGGACGCCGCCGACGTGGGCAGCACCGCACGCGAGTGCATGCCCGTGATGCGATACCTGTTCGTGACCGCCCCGGCAGACGGTGACGGTGTCCGTCCCGGTGGGCTCGCACTCGATCGTCTGGTCTTCCCGCTGCGCAAGCGTGCGGAGCGGGTGACCGACGACATCGAGGCGGAAGGCAGCGGTCTGTTCTTCCCCTCGCTGTCCTCGCGCACCATCACCTACAAGGGGATGCTGACCACGCCGCAGCTGCCACGGTTCTTCCCGGAACTGCTCGACGAACGCTGCACCAGCGCAATTGCCATCGTGCACAGCCGTTTCTCCACCAACACCTTCCCGTCGTGGCCGTTGGCGCACCCGCACCGATTCGTCGCGCACAACGGGGAGATCAACACCGTGCGCGGTAACCGCAACCGCATGCGGGCACGCGAGGCGCTGCTGGCGAGTGAGCTGATCCCCGGTGACCTGTCGCGGCTGTACCCGATCTGCACACCGGGGGCATCGGATTCGGTGTCGCTCGACGAGGTGCTGGAACTGCTTCACCTCGGTGGGCGCAGCGTTCCGCACGCGGTGATGATGATGGTTCCCGAGCCGTGGGAGAACGACGAGAACATGGACCCGCGGGTCCGCGCGTTCTACCAGTTCCACGCGTCGCTGATGGAGGCCTGGGACGGTCCGGCGTGCGTGACCTTCACCGACGGCTCCTACGTGGGAGCGACCCTCGACCGCAACGGTTTACGGCCCGGACGCTGGTGGCGGACGGTCGACGGCCGCATCATCCTCGCCAGCGAGGCGGGTGTCCTGGACGTGGCGCCGGAGAATGTGGTGGCCAAGGGTCGACTCGAGCCGGGGAAGATGTTCCTCGTCGACACCGTGGCGGGACGATTGGTGCCCGACGAGGAGATCAAGAACGAGTTGGCCTCGGCCCACCCGTACTCCGAGTGGCTCCACGCGGGTCTGCTCAACCTCGACACGCTTCCCGATCGTGCGCGGGTGCGCTACACCCACGACTCGGTGGTTCGCCGGCAGGTCGCCTTCGGCTACACCGAGGAGGATCTGCGCATGGTGCTGACGCCGATGGCGGCGTCGGTCGGCGAGCCCCTCGGATCGATGGGCTCGGACAGCCCGAAAGCCGTTCTCTCGCAACGTTCCCGATCGCTCTACGACTACTTCGTCCAGCTCTTCGCGCAGGTGACCAACCCGCCGCTCGATGCCATACGCGAAGAGATCGTCACCTCGCTGGCCCGGGTGATGGGCCCCGAGCAGAACCTCCTCGAACCCACGGCGGCGTCGTGTCGGCAGATCGGGTTGCCGTGGCCCGTGCTCGACAACGCCGATCTGAACAAGATCATCCACATCAACGACGACGGCGATCATCCCGGCTTGTCCGCCACCGTGCTGCGTGCGCTCTACGACGTCGAGCGCGGCGGTGATGGCCTGGCCGAGGCCATCGAGGATCTGCGTGCCGGCGCATCGGAAGCGATCGCTGCCGGGTATCGAACGCTGGTGATCTCCGACCGAGACTCCGACCACACCCACGCGCCCATCCCGTCGCTGCTGGCCACATCGGCGGTGCACCACCATCTCGTGCGCACCAAGGAGCGCACCAAGGTTGCGCTGGTGGTCGAGTCCGGAGACGCCCGCGAGGTCCACCACCTCGCACTGCTCATCGGATTCGGCGCCGCGGCAGTGAATCCGTACCTGGCGATGGAATCGATCGAGGACCTCATCGGCGAGGGCGAACTCACCGGCGTCGAGCCGGCCACAGCGATCCGCAACTACATCAAGGGTCTGGGCAAGGGTGTGCTGAAGGTGATGTCGAAGATGGGCATCTCCACGGTCGGTTCGTACACCGGTGCCCAGGTGTTCGAGGCCATCGGCATCGATCGGGGCGTGATCGCCGAGTACTTCACCGGCACCACCAGCAAACTCGGCGGCGTCGGCTTGGACGTGATCGCCCGCGAGGTCGAGCTGCGTCACCGGCGTGCGTACCCGGAGAACCCCAACGACCGTGTTCATCGGCGTCTCGACGTCGGTGGCGAGTACCAGTTCCGGCGCGAGGGTGAGCTGCATCTGTTCACACCGGAAACGGTGTTCCTGCTCCAGCACGCCACGCGGACCGGACGTTACGAGGTGTTCGAGAAGTACACCGAGGAGGTCGATCGACTCTCTCGGGAGGGCGGCACGCTGCGTGGGCTGTTCACCTTCGACGAGACTCTGCGCGAGCCCGTCCCCCTCGACGAGGTGGAGTCCGTGGAGTCGATCGTCGCTCGATTCAACACCGGGGCGATGAGCTACGGCTCGATCTCGGCGGAGGCCCACGAGACCATGGCCATCGCCATGAATCGACTCGGCGGCCGATCGAACTCCGGGGAGGGCGGGGAGGACACCGCACGTCTGTACGACCCGACGCGACGCAGCGCCGTCAAGCAGGTCGCCAGTGGACGCTTCGGCGTGACCAGCGACTACCTCGTCAACGCCACCGACATCCAGATCAAGATGGCCCAGGGCGCCAAGCCCGGTGAAGGTGGGCAGCTTCCCGGATACAAGGTCGACCCGGCCGTGGCACGGACCAGGCACTCCACACCCGGGGTGGGGCTGATCTCCCCGCCGCCGCATCACGACATCTATTCGATCGAGGATCTCGCCCAGCTGATCCACGATCTGAAGAACGCCAACGAGAACGCACGGGTGCACGTCAAGCTGGTGAGCTCCGTCGGGGTCGGCACCGTCGCTGCCGGGGTGAGCAAGGCCCACGCCGATGTCGTGCTGATCTCCGGTTACGACGGCGGCACCGGCGCGGCCCCGCTGACCTCGCTCAAGCACGCGGGCGCCCCGTGGGAAGTCGGTCTCGCCGATGCCCAGCAGACCCTGGTTCTCAACGGTCTGCGCGACCGCATCACCGTGCAGGCCGACGGCGGTATGCGCACCGGACGTGACGTGGTGGTCGCGGCGTTGCTCGGCGCCGAGGAGTTCGGGTTCTCCACGGCACCGCTGATCGTGGCCGGGTGCGTGATGATGCGTGTCTGTCATCTCGACACGTGCCCGGTGGGTGTGGCCACCCAGAACCCGGAGCTACGCAAGCGATTCACCGGCAAGCCCGAGTTCGTGGAGGACTTCTTCCGCTTCGTCGCCACCGATGTGCGAAAGTATCTGGCGCGGTTGGGTTTCCGGAGCATCGACGAGGCTGTCGGGCGCGCCGACGTTCTCGACACCGCGGAGGGGGTGGCGCACTGGAAGAGCAGGGGCCTGGACCTCTCGCCGGTGTTCGCGGTGGCGCGGCCCGCCGAGGGCGCCCCGCCGCTGCAGCGGCGCCGGATGCGCGATCAGGACCACGGTCTCGATCGCGCACTGGATCGCACCCTGCTGCAGTTGGCCGAGGGCGCTCTCGAGGATGCCCACCCGGTGACCTTGGAACTGCCGGTCCGCAACATCAACCGCACGGTGGGAACGTTGCTCGGCTCCGAGGTCACTCGCCGTTTC
Source organism: Rhodococcus sp. AZ1 (assembly GCF_054979605.1). Classification (NCBI taxonomy): domain Bacteria; kingdom Bacillati; phylum Actinomycetota; class Actinomycetes; order Mycobacteriales; family Nocardiaceae; genus Rhodococcus; species Rhodococcus sp. AZ1. The sequence goes on along the minus strand of NZ_JBUEQF010000006.1, from coordinate 59,674 downwards.
GGTGCGGCCGGCCTGCCGGACGAGACGATCCACATCGAGCTCACGGGTTCGGCGGGGCAGTCCCTCGGTGCCTTCCTGCCGCCCGGCATCACCATCGACCTCGTCGGTGACGCGAACGACTATGTGGGCAAGGGACTCTCGGGCGGGCGCATCATCGTCAGACCTTCGCCGTCGTCGCGGTTCCTCGCCGAGGACAACGTCATCGCCGGAAACACCATCATCTACGGCGCCACCAGCGGTGAGGTGTTCCTTCGGGGGCGCGTCGGGGAGCGGTTCGCGGTGCGCAACTCGGGGGCGATCGCGGTCAACGAGGGGGTCGGCGACCACGCCTTCGAGTACATGACCGGCGGTCGATGCGTGGTGCTGGGCCCGACCGGACGCAACATGGCCGCGGGAATGTCGGGCGGGATCGCGTACGTGCTGCGCCTCGATCCGGCAGCGGTCAACCCCGCCATGGTGACCGTGCAGGTGCCCGACCCCGACGACCTGGCGTGGTTGCACACGGTCGTCACCCGCCATCGTGACCTCACCGGCTCGACCGTCGCGGAATCGATGCTGGCCGACTGGCCGCGTCGCTCGCGCGAGTTCGCGAAGATCATGCCCATCGACTATCAGCGGGTTCTCGACGCGACACGAATGGCGCGCGCCGAGGGGCGCGACGTCGACACTGCGATCATGGAGGCTGCACGTGGCTGATCCCCGCGGATTCCTGACCGTCACCAAGCAGGATTCACCCAAGAGGCCGATACCCGAGCGCGTCGGCGACTGGCGCGAGGTCTACGCGCCGCTGCCCATCGTGACGCGGTCGGCGGAGGTCGCTGTTCAGGCGCGCCGCTGCATGGATTGCGGAATCCCGTTCTGCCACTCGGGAACCGCCGGGTGCCCGCTGGGCAACCTGATTCCGGAGTGGAACGATCTGGTGCGCCGCGATCGGTGGGGCGCGGCGATCGACCGGCTGCACGCGACGAACAACTTCCCCGAGTTCACCGGGCGCGTGTGTCCGGCACCGTGCGAGGCCGCCTGTGTGCTGTCGATCTCCGAGGCCGACACCGGGGGCAGCGTCACGATCAAGCGCATCGAACAGACCATCGCCGATCGCGCATGGTCGGACGGGTCCATCGTGCCGTCCCCGCCGTCGATCAGTATCGGCAAGGCGGTGGCGGTGGTCGGCTCGGGTCCCGCGGGTCTGGCTGCGGCGCAACAGCTCACCCGTGCCGGTCACGATGTGACCGTGTACGAGCGCGATGATCGTCTCGGTGGACTGCTGCGCTACGGCATCCCCGAGTTCAAGCTGGAGAAGGCCGTGCTCGATCAGCGTCTGATGCAGATGCGCGCCGAGGGAACGCATTTCGTCACCGAGTGCGAGGTCGGGGTCGACGTGACCGTCGAGCAGTTGCGGGGCCAGTACGACAGCGTGATCCTTGCCGTCGGCGCGCTGGCGGCCCGCGACGACATCGAGGTCGAGGGTCGCCACCTCAATGGTGTGCACCTGGCGATGGAGCACCTGGTTCCCTCCAACCGTGAGCGCGAGGGGGACGGCCCGGCCCCGATCACGGCTTCCGGCAAGCATGTGGTGATCATCGGTGGCGGGGACACCGGTGCGGACTGCCTCGGTACCGCGCATCGGCAGGGTGCCCTGTCGGTGACCCAACTCGACTACAACCCGGAACTGCCCGTCGAGCGCGACGAGACCACCTCGCCCTGGCCCACCTGGCCCATGGTGATGCGCGTCTCGCCTGCTCACGCCGAAGGTGGCGTGGTCAAGCACCAGGTCGCGGTGCAGCGCTTCGTCGGCGACGACCACGGTCATGTCCGTTCGGTGGTGCTGGCCGAGGTTCGTGTCGATCGCACCGGTGGCAAGCGAACCATCATCCCGGTCGGCGACGAGATCGAGATCCCGTGTGACCTGGCCCTGTTCGCGATCGGGTTCGAGGGTCCCGAGCCGAGTGTCCTGCTCGACGATCTCGGGATCGAGTTGACCAAGCGCGGGGCGGTGTCCTGCGGACCCGACTGGCAGACATCGGCCCCCGGGGTCTTCGTGTGCGGGGACGCGCATCGGGGCGCATCACTGGTGGTGTGGGCGATCGCGGAGGGCCGCTCGGCCGCGCACGCCGTCGACGCGTACCTCACGGGCGAGTCGGACCTGCCGGCGCCGGTGCATCCGACTGCTCTTCCCCTCACGGTGCTGTGATCGCAGAACCGGACGAACCGGACTGGATCGATAGAGAAGGTCGTGCTCAGCGTCTACTGTCGTCGTTGTGACCCGTCGAACGAAAATTGTCTGCACCCTGGGACCGGCAACAGCAACCGACGAGAAGATCGTCGAGCTCGTCGAGAGTGGAATGGACGTCGCGAGGCTGAACTTCAGTCACGGTGACTACCCCGATCACGAGGCCAACTACCGACGGGTCCGGGCCGCGTCCGACGCCACCGGGAAGGCCGTCGGCATCCTCGCCGACCTGCAGGGGCCGAAGATTCGCCTCGGTCGTTTCGCCGAGGGGCGCACCACCTGGGCCAACGGCGAGCAGGTTCGGATCACGGTCGACGAGTGCGAGGGAACCCACGACCGGGTCTCCACCACCTACAAGGAACTTGCTCAGGACGCCAAGCCAGGTGACCGACTGCTGGTCGACGACGGCAAGGTCGGTCTGATCGTCGAGAGCGTGCAGGGCAACGACGTTCTCTGTCGCGTCACCGAGGGCGGTCCGGTGAGCAACAACAAGGGCGTCTCCCTTCCGGGCATGGACGTCTCGGTGCCGGCGATGTCGGAGAAGGACCGCGAGGACCTCGAGTTCGCGCTGAATCTGGGCGTGGATTTCATCGCCCTGTCCTTCGTTCGCTCACCGGCCGATGTGGAGCTGGTTCACGATGTCATGGATCGCGTCGGTCGCCGTGTGCCGGTGATCGCCAAGATCGAGAAGCCCGAGGCAGTGGACAACCTCGAGGCGATCGTGCTCGCGTTCGATGCGGTGATGGTCGCTCGCGGCGATCTCGGTGTGGAGCTTCCCCTCGAACAGGTCCCGCTGGTTCAGAAGCGCGCCATCCACATTGCGCGCGCCAACGCCAAGCCCGTCATCGTCGCCACCCAGATGCTGGAGTCGATGATCGAGAACTCCCGGCCCACGCGCGCCGAGGCGTCCGATGTCGCGAACGCCGTCCTCGACGGCACCGACGCGGTCATGCTCTCCGGCGAGACCTCGGTGGGCAAGTTCGTCATGGAGACCGTGCGCACGATGGCGCGGATCGTCGAGACCGTGGAGACGCAGGGCGATGCCGTCCCGGCGCTCACCCACACTCCGCGCACCAAGCGCGGCGTGCTCTCCTACGCTGCGCGCGACATCGGTGAGCGCCTCGATGCCAAGGCCCTGGTTGCGTTCACCGAGTCCGGTGACACGGTTCGGCGCATGTCGCGTCTGCACTCGCGGTTGCCGCTGCTGGCCTTCACCTCCAAGGCCGAGGTGCGCAGCCAGCTCGCCCTGACATGGGGAACCGAGACGTTCCTGGTGCCGGCCGTCGACAGCACCGACGCCATGGTGCGTGAGGTCGATCGCTCGCTCCTCGGGCTGGACCGGTACGGGCGCGGCGATCAGGTGGTGATCGTGGCCGGTGCGCCTCCGGGCACGGTCGGATCGACCAACCTCATTCGCGTGCACCGCATCGGTGAGGACGACTGACCCCGGCCGTCGATCGCGAGTTCTACTGCAGGGCGATGTATTTCGTGTCGAGATACTCCTCGATGCCCTCGGCGCCACCCTCACGTCCGTAGCCGGACTCCTTGACCCCACCGAAGGGTGCGGCCGCGTCGGAGATGGCGCCGCGGTTCACCCCGACCATCCCGGAGTTCAGTGCCTCGGCCACGCGCACGGTGCGGTCGAGATCTCGGGTGAAGAAGTACGAGACCAGCCCGTACTCGGTGTCGTTGGCCGCGTCGATCGCCTCGGCCTCGGTGTCGAACCCGATGATCGCGGCGACGGGCCCGAAGATCTCCTCCCGCAGCAACGCCGCGTCGCCGGGAATCCGGTCGAGCACCGTGGGGGTGTAGAAGAATCCCGGTCCATCGGGCGCGCTGCCGCCGGTTCGCACCGTCGCTCCGCGCGAGACGGCGTCGTCGACCAGATCACTGACGGTGGTCAGCTGAGCCTGCGAGATCAGCGGACCGATGTCTGTGTCCGGCTCCTGTCCGGGACCCACGCGCAGCGCCCGAACACGGGCGGTGAACTTGTCGGTGAACTCCTCGCGCACCGAGTTCGCAACGTACAGGCGGTTCGCCGCCGTGCACGCCTCGCCGCCGTTGCGGAACTTCGCCAGCATGGCCCCGTCGACGGCCGCGTCGATGTCCGCGTCGTCGAACACCAGGAACGGGGCGTTGCCGCCCAGTTCCATCGACGTGCGCAGCAGGCGGTCGGCGGCGCTTCGGACCAATCGTTTCCCCACCGCGGTCGAACCCGTGAACGTGATCTTGCGTAGGCGGGGGTCGGCGATGAGCGGGCCGGTGACCCCGGCGGCGTCGGTGGTGGGCAGGATGGACACGACGCCGGGTGGAACTCCGGCATCGGCGAGGACCTGGCCGAGCAGGAGCATGGTCAGCGGGGTCTCGGCGGCAGGCTTGACGATCACCGTGCACCCCGCTGCCAGAGCCGGACCGATCTTGCGGGTGCCCATCGCGAGGGGGAAGTTCCACGGCGTGATGGCCAGTACCGGGCCGACGGGTGCCTTGCTCACCAGGATTCGACCGTTGCCGGCCGGGGCCGCGCCGAGCCGACCACCGATGCGCACCGCCTCCTCGGAGAACCAGCGAAGGAACTCTGCCCCGTAGGCCACCTCGCCCCGGCTCTCGCGCAAGGCCTTACCCATCTCCAGGGTCATGACGAGAGCGAACTCCTCCGCCCGCCGATGAATCAGTTCGAATGCGCGACGCAGGATCTCGCCGCGATCGCGTGCGGGAGTGCGTGCCCACTCGCCCTGCACCGACACCGCCGCATGCAGCGCGGCCATACCGTCGGCCGCCGAGGCGTTGGCCACGGTGGTCAACTGCTGCCCGGTGGCCGGGTCGAACACCGGAAACCGATCGGGCGTGGGGGTCTGCACCCCGCCCAGCCACAGATCCGTGGGCAGTGAACCGATGAGTTCCGAGGCGGCCGTCATGGCCGGGACTCTACTTGTCGGCCGCGGTGCACATCATGCGACGTTACTCGAACCAAGCCGACCACCTGTTGAGGTCGCTGGAGCGGTACTTTCCGGCGAATCCGGTTCGTGTCGAACGTCCAGTTCGCCCGGCGGCGAGGCTCCCTGCGGACAAATTGTCGCAGACGGACCAGCTGACCATCATCCAGGCCTACCAGTCCGGAGACGTGTCGCTTGCCGCCCTTGCCGAGCAGTTCCGGGTAAGTGACTACTCGATCCGAAAGGTGCTTCAAGCGGCTGGCGTGTCGCCGAAACGAGGGTCTGTGTCGCGAGCGAAGCTAGACGAGATCCAGGACTCTTGGGACGCGGGCATGCAGGTTCTGAAGATCGTTCGGCGAACCGGCGTGCTCGAGGCCAGCGTGCGGCTCATCGTTGCTGGTCGCACTCGTCCGGCACGGTAAGCGCAGAAGCAGCAGCGCGATGCATTGAATGACCAGTTCTTCTCCACATGCGTGCGCTTTCTCGCAGTTGTCCACAGACGCTGTGCGCCGTCCAAGGAGTGTCGGTCCGGTCGCGTAAGTTCATCCCATGCCAACGACCGCGCCCCTCGCCAAGCCCGTCCGGTCCCAGCCATCCCGCCGAACCGGGGGCGGGACAGGACGCAATGGTCTCGGCGTCTTCGGCGCCAACAAGGCACGGCCGTTCCACCGCTGGTACCCGTTCGTGGAGGGCTACAGCGCGGATCTCGTGGAGCGAGCGCTAAGGGAGCAGTCCACCCCTGGCACTGTGCTCGACCCGTTCGGCGGATCTGGAACAACGGCATTGGCTGCTGCGATGCTCGGTCGCGACTCGGTGTTCGCAGAAGTGAACCCATACATGGCGTGGGTTGCAGACGTCAAGATCAACCAGTCGCGACACGTTGCCGCTGACGGCACCTCTGGTGAGCTTCGTGCACTCGCTGCCGAGCTGAATGGACCTCTGCCGCCCGCCGATTCGGAGCACCCCCTTCTGGTAGCTGACCGGGTGCGTGGCTACTTCCCTGACGGCGTGGCCGAGCAGGTAGTTGCCATCGAGGCCCTGATCGACAAGACCTTGACCAGCGGCGCCCGTGAAGTGGCTCGCCTCGCGCTCGGAAGCTCGCTGGTCCCTTCGAGCAACATGGTGCGTCGCACTGACCTTCGCAAGCGTGTGCCGAGCGACAAGGCACCGGACAACCTGATCGAGACCGTTGCTCGCCACCTCCACGAGTTCGCCTCTGACGTTGACGAGCACGCAGGCTCGATCCATGGCTCCGTGAAGCACATCGCGGGTGATGTTCGTGACCAGTGGGTCGAGGAGCCCGAAGTGTCGGTTGTGGTGACGTCGCCGCCATACTTGAACGGCACCAATTACTGCCGCAACACAAAGCTCGAACTGCTCACGCTGGGCTTCATCAAGAGTGAGAAGGACCTGACCAACCTCCGGGTTTCGATGATCTCCGCAGGCATCAACAACGTGTCCAAGCGTCGTGTCGAGGCCGAGACCATTGAGCGCGTCGAGCAGGTTGCCCAACAGCTCGATGAGGTCGCCTACGACGTGCGCATCCCCACGCTCGTGCGCACGTACTTCTCGGACATGAAGGGCGCACTGACGCAGGTTCGGAAGCACGCCGTGAAGGGTGCGCGCATGTATTTCGACATCGGCGACAGCCGATACTCCGGAATCCACGTTCCGACCCACACGCTCCTGCGCACGATCGCCGAGGAGGTTGGCTGGGGATTCCTCGACGAGGAAGTGCTGCGGACGCGGCGCTCGTACGACGGTTCGCAGCTGACCCAGGTCCTCATGCACTTCGAGGCCATCTGATGTCTGAAGCACTGTTCGATCTTGTTGCCTCCCCCGCCGCGGATCAGGACATCGCGGCCCGGGCGTTGAGGTTCTGCGAGACCGCACCGCACCGCGTCGGCGAGTTCGCAAAGCGCAACTGGGGCGGGCCCCTGCACTCCCTGTGCTCGTATCAGGGCAAGCTCAAGCCATCTATCGCTCGATTCCTCGTTGAGTGGTTCACCAAGCCGGGCGACCGCGTGCTTGACCCGATGGGCGGCGTCGGTTCGATCCCGCTCGAAGCTAGGCGCCTCGGTCGCGTGGGCATCTCTACCGATCTGAGTCCTCTGGCGGTGGCCGTCTCGCGAGCGAAGCTGGAGACGTTCGACGAGGCCGACGTCTGGCGCGGCCTGAAGGACCTCGAGACGTACATCAAGGATCCGGGCGCGAAGCCAGACATGAGGCATGCGGAGTTCGGCCTCAATGGCCCGATCTCGGCCTACTTCCACGAGGACACGCTGCGAGAGATTCTGCTCGCCCGCCAGTACTTCCTCAACGAGCAGATGGACGTCAGCGACGCTGCCCGCGACGTCATCAAGAGCAGCCTGCTCCATATCCTGCACGGCAATCGCCCCTATGCGCTGTCGCGCCGATCGCACCCGGTCACGCCGTTCGCGCCGACCGGGCCGACGATCTACCGCCCAGTCGGAGAAGCGCTCCGTGTGCGGCTGGATCGGATCGTGCCGCACCTGAACGCACTCGAACTGGATGGCCCCGCTGGCGAAGCGCACCTGACTGACTTCCGGAAGCTGGACCTGGGCGAGCCTGTCGACGCGGTCATCACGTCGCCTCCGTTCTCGAAGTCGATCCGCTTTTGGACGAGCAACTGGATGCGCCTCTGGTTCGCCGGCTGGGAGCCTGAGGACTTCAAGAGTGAGCCGAACAAGTTCCTCGAGGTCGAGCAGAAGAACCACTTCGATGCGTACGGCGAGTTCGCCGAGTCGATGGCGCGGGTGATGAAGCCTGGCGCTCCGCTCATCATGCACCTCGGTGAGACGGCGACCGTCAACATGGCCACGGCAATCCAGCCGCAGCTTTCAAACCACTTCGACGTTCGCTTCGTCGGCCGCGAGTCCGTCACAGACACCGAAAGCCATGGGCTCCGCGACAAGGGTTCGACGGTTGCGCACTGGTACGTGTTCGCGACCGCGAAGGACTGAATCACTCCAGCTTGTATGGAGCTCCGCCAGGGTAACGGTCTAGCACGCGGCGGAGCGCCTTCAGGACCAGGTCTGCGGTGCGCTTGCCGTCGTGGACGCGCTGCAGCGCGGGCAGCACCAAGAACTCGTCATAGAACCAGTCGATTTTCTGGCCGAGGAGGTCGACCGCCTCGACGTTTGGGCCGGGATCCTGCAGCTCAGCGAGCGGGATGCCCGTGATTTCAGCCAGCCTCTCCAACTCGTCGGCGGTGTAGAACTCGGCCGGAGCTCGGTCGCGCTTCTCGGAGTTGTGAGTAGCGCACAGCGAGGTCGCCGTTTCATCGAGCGGCCAGAGCATGGCAAGTGGACGCGTGTGGTCGAGGTGCATCTCGTTCTCGCTGGCAATCGCCGTACCGCACTTGAAGCACCGGCCATCGAACTTGTCGTAGATGTCCGCCGACAGCTCGCGGCCCGTCCGGCTCTTGTATCGGAGCAGGTCTGAACCCCGGTACAGGTGCTCCAGGAGCAGCTGGAAGTGCCGCCGTCGCTGGCCGTCCTCCTTCATCTGCCCGGCCGTGCGCTGGGGATTGAGCGCCAGATTCACCTCAAACTTCTTACAGAAGCGGCACTCCATCTGGAAGCCATACGAGAAGGTCCGAACCTCATCGGAGCCCTCGACCGCGATCCGGCCGAAGGTGGCGTGCGTGCAGGTCGGGGTGGCGTGGTGGTTGCTGTAGCTGAGCGTGTTGCGCTCGTTGGCCGAGTTGAGCGGTAGGAAGCGGCCGCAGCGATTGCATGCCTTGAGCAGGATCTCGGCTCCATGGACGCGCGACAGATGGCTGTCATGGAAGTGGACGTGCCCGGGGCGCTCGGGGTCGTGAAAGTTGGCCTCAGGGGCGATGAACCACTGGTTCTTGAGGACCTGCGGCTTCGCCTCCAGCGTCTCATCGATGTAGTCGTGCTGAATTCCGCCCGCCTGCATGTCGTAGATAGTGACGATCCCGCGCCGTGCTGCTGTAAACGTCAGGACGGCGTCGTACGCGTCGTGCGGACCCTGGAGTTGCGTGCCGACCTTGTTCCAGTTGGGGTTCACGTACTCCGTCAGGATGTGCTTGCCACCGAAGTCGAGACCGACGTCGATGCCATCATCCGCGATGAACCAGCCACCGAAGCCAGCGAACTCGTCGTCCAGGGAGTCGGGAACGCTGAACGTGATCGTGAGCGTCTGTCCGGCGTCAAGGAGGTACCCGTCCAGCTGCTCGGTGTCCACGCGCACCTGAGCCTTGACCGAGTACCCAGCGCGACGGGTCATCGGGCGTCGGCGTTCTGCCCACTCGGTCTTGCCAGCGAGCTTGTTGTTCCGCGCCATGTCCAGCCTCTCCGCGTGCGTACGCCGCGTGTCAGCATAGGGATGGCATCAGGCTGCTGATGGGAGCTTGACCCGGTTTCCCGGGCAGTTCGGGTTGGGTGTTCAGGCCACGTCTGAGGTGACCCGTTGCTGGTAGGCGTGTCCGTAGTCCACCGGCGAGGAGTAGCCGATCCCGGAGTGCCGGCGATGCGGGTTGTACCAGGCCTCGATCCATTCGAAGATCGCAGAGGCGAGCTGGTCTCTGCTGTCCCACGATCGGGTGTCGAGCAGCTCACGTTGCATCGTCGACCAGAACGACTCCATCAAGCTCCCATCTCCTCCGTGAGGGTTCGAGTAAGCGTCATGCGGTGCCCTCGGTGAGACTCGAACTCACACTGCACGGGTTTTGAATCCGTTTCCTCTGCCAATTGGGATACGAGGGCAGCTCGACCGGCGTCGGCCGTGCGGTAGCCGAGTGTAGAAGATCGGCAGGTCCAGCGGAGCACCGGTACCCTTCGACCGGTGGCCGGATCGTCGCTCACGGCCCACCCCGCACGCGGAACAGAATTTGGAGGCCCCCATGACCGGTCCGTCCGATCAGGCCGGCCCCTCCCGCCGCGTGCTCGTCGCCGAGGACGAATCGCTCATCCGGCTCGACCTCGTCGAGATGCTCCGGGAGGAGGGGTACGACGTGGTGGGGGAGGCCGCCGACGGCCAGCAGGCCGTGGACCTGGCGACCGAGCTCCGCCCGGACCTGGTGATCATGGACGTGAAGATGCCCCGTCGTGATGGTATCGACGCCGCCTCGGAGATCGCCGCGAATCGCATTGCGCCGGTGGTCATCCTGACGGCGTTCGGTCAGCGCGACCTCGTCGAGCGCGCGCGCGACGCCGGTGCGATGGCATACATCGTCAAACCCTTCACCAAGGGCGACCTCGTGCCTGCAGTGGAGTTGGCGGTCAGCCGCTTCCAGGAGATCGCGGCACTCGAGTCCGAGGTGGCCGATCTGAAGGAGCGTCTGGACACGCGCAAGACGGTCGAACGCGCGAAAGGTCTTCTGATGGTGTCGCAATCGCTGACCGAGCCGGAAGCGTTCCGCTGGATCCAGCGCGCGGCGATGGACCGACGCAGCACCATGAAGGACGTCGCACTGGTGATCATCGAGACCCTCGCGCCCACACCCGAGACCTGAGCGATTCCCGTCCGCGCCGGGCCAGTGATACCGGCGCGTTAAATCCACCAATACTCGTATAACAGTCAGGTCACGAGGGCGTCGCGGGGACTCGTTAACCCGACGGGGGATATAGCGTTCTCCCACACGCGTGGCGCGTTCGGGTAAGCCTCGCACCGATCCCTGCTAGGAGAACATTGATGGCAACACGGACAGTCGTCCGCACGGCCGCAGTGGTGAGCGTCGCGTCGCTCGCCCTGTTCGGCTGCTCCTCGAGTGACAACTCCTCGGGCAGTTCCGCGTCGTCGGGCAGTGCGTCGTCGGAGACCACCGTCGACACCAATTGCACCCCACCCCAGGCGACAGCGGGGGCAACCCCGGTGACCACGCCGCTCAAGATCGGCACGATCCTCCCGGAGACCGGGTCCCTGGCCTTCCTCGGCCCGCCCGAGGTCGCCGGCGTGCAGCTCGCCGTGAACGATGTCAACGCCGCGGGCGGGGTTCTGGCTCAGCCCGTTCAGCTGTTCCCCGGCGATTCCGGTGACACCACCACCGACACCGCCAATGCGACGGTCGACCGCGTGCTCGCGCAGGGTGTGTCGGTCATCGTCGGTGCGGCCTCGTCCTCGGTATCGCTGAAGGTCATCGACAAGATCGCCAGCGCGGGCGTGGTGCAGTTCTCGCCGGCCAACACCTCCGACCAGTTCGTCTGCTACCCGGACAAGGGCCAGTACTTCCGCACCGCTCCCACCGATGTTCTGCAGGCGCAGGCGCTCTCGCAGCTCATCGCCGACGACGGCGGACAGCGCGTGTCGATCCTGGCCCTGAACGACCCCTACGGAACCGGCTTGGCCGCGAACACCGTGCGTGACCTCGAGGCTGCGGGGATCAAGTCCGATCAGGTTCAGAAGATCATCTACGACCCCAACGCCCAGTCGTTCAACGCCGAGGTCGACCAGGTGAAGAACTTCAACCCCGACGCCGTCGCCGTGATCGGGTTCGACGAGTCGGCGAAGATCATCACCCGCATGCACGAGGTGGGTATCGGCCCGTCCGACGGCAAGGTCAAGGTCTACGGCGTCGACGGAAACATGGGCAACGCCCTCGGTGAGGCCGTCGCTCCGGGTCTGCTGGCCGGGATGAAGGGCACCACCCCGCTCACCGCCACGAGCCCGGACTTCCAGGCACGCCTCAAGGCCGTCAACCCTGCGCTGGTGGACTTCAACTACGCAGGTGAGTCGTACGACGCGGTCGTCATCTCCGCCCTCGCGGCAGAGCAGGCCAAGTCCACCGCGGGCACCGACATCGCGGCGAACATCAACAAGGTCACCAAGGACGGCACCAAGTGCACCAGCTTCGCGCAGTGCCTGCCCCTGGTGAAGGCCGGCACCGACATCGACTACGACGGCATCACCGGTGAGCTGTCGTTCACCGATTCGGGTGAGCCGTCCGTCGGGTCGTACGGTCGTCTCGAGTTCGGGCCCGACAACAAGCTCATCGAGCCCACCCCCGGCTACATCGTGGTCAAGAAGTAGCGGGTCCCACCACGCGAAAGCCCGGATCCTCCAGGAGGATCCGGGCTTTCGCGTGTTCGGGGTCAGCTCTTGTCGAGCTCGATCTTCTCCTGCGTGGGGGCGGCGCTCTTCTCCTTGCTGCCCGCCAGGGTGCCGAGGTAGAGCTCGATCACCTTGGGGTCGGTCATGAGGTTGGTACCGGTGTCGGTGTAGGCGTTGCGTCCTTGATCGAGGACGTAGCCACGATCGCAGATCTGCAGACACCGGCGAGCGTTCTGCTCGACCATGATGATCGAGACGCCCGCCGCGTTGATCTTCTTGCAGCGGATGAACACCTCGTCCTGGAACATCGGCGACAGGCCGGCCGAGGGCTCGTCCAGCAGCAGAACCGACGGCTGCATCATCAGCGCCCGCCCCATCGCCACCATCTGCCGCTCGCCGCCGGACAGTGCACCCGCCTTGACCTTCCGGCGTTGCCGCAGGAGAGGGAACAGCTCGCTGACGAAGTCGAACTGCTCCGAGAACTGCGACGGGCGCAGGTAGATGCCCATCTCCAGGTTCTCCTCGATGGTCAGTGACGGGAACACGTTCTGCGTCTGCGGGACGTACCCCACGCCCTTGGTCACCAGTACGTGCGCGGCAGCGGAGGTGATGTCGTCACCGCGCAGGCGCACCGTCCCCTCCCGGATCGGGATCAGCCCGAACAAGGCCTTGAGAAGTGTGGATTTGCCGGCGCCGTTGGGGCCGATGATTCCCACGATCTCGCCTTCACGGAGGAAGAAGTTGCACTCCTTGAGAATGTTCACCCCGGGGATGTATCCGGCCACGAGATTGTCGGCCCGTACGAGAGCGCCCTCGGCCAGACGCGCGTGCTCCTCGGGGGTGGCGGCGAACTCCGCAGCGGTCAGCCCGCCGGTGGGGGAGTCGGTCATGACTTCTCCTTCGTGGGCGGTGTGACGACGGGTTCCGCGTCACCGAGGTCGCCGCCCGCCGCGACGGTGTCCAGCGTGGCCTTCTCGAGGGCCTGCGCCAGTGTGGCGGTGTCGCCGATCGGATTGCCGTCGTCGTCGAACTCGAGCGCCTGGTCATGGTGCGTGCCGAGATACGCGTCCACCACCGCCGTGTTGTCGGCCAACTGCTCGGGTGCCGATTCGGCGATGACACTGCCCTGCGCCATCACCACCACCCAGTCGCTGATGTCACGGATGACGTCCATGTCGTGCTCGACGAACACCACGGTCATGCCGTCGTCGCGCAGTGACTTGATGTGTCCGAGCAGACTCTGCGTCAGCGCGGGGTTGACCCCTGCCATCGGCTCGTCCAGCATCACCACCGCCGGGTCGGTCATCAGAGCTCGGGCCATCTCGAGCAGCTTGCGCTGTCCACCCGAGAGCGAGCCCGCCAGATCGTCGGCCTTGGCGTCGAGCTTGAAACGCGCGAGCATCTCGAGGGCCCGGTCGGTGATCGCCTTCTCCTGGGCCCGCCACGTCCACGGCATGAGGGTGTTGACGATGCGCTCGCCCTTCTGGCCGGTGGCGCCCAGGCGGACGTTGTCGAGCACGGTGAGCTTCGAGAGCGCCTTGGTCAGCTGGAACGTGCGCACCACACCCTGACGAGCCACCTGGTGCGGTGTGAGTTTGCCCAGAGACTTGCCGTCCATCGACCAGGTGCCGGTGTCGGGTTGATCGAACCCGGTCAGCAGATTGAACAGGGTGGTCTTGCCCGCACCGTTGGGCCCGATGAGCCCGGTGATGCAGCCGCGCTGGATCTCGAGGTGGTCGACGTCGACGGCCTTGAGTCCGCCGAATGTGCGCGAGACCCCGTCCACCACCAGGGTGGGATCGGGTTTGCTGGAGCCGGGAACGGACTCGACGGCATCGAAGAGTGCCGTGCGCTCACCCGCGGTCAAGGGTGTGCGTGAGGTGGTGTCAGGCATCGAGTTGGACCTCCCGCTTGTTGCCCAGGATTCCTTGGGGTCTGAACACCATCAGCAGCGCGATCAGCAGACCCAGGAGGATGTAGCGGACGGCGCCGACCTGCTGATCGGTGAGGTCGATCAGGGGGTTGTCCCCGGAGGTCGCCTGTCGCAGCAGCACGTCCGGGATCGAGAGCAGGAACCAGAAGAGCATTGCTCCGACGACGGGTCCGAAGACGGTGGCCGCACCACCGAGGATCAGGGCGCCGAACGCGAAGAACGTCTGCGCCGTGGAGTAGAAGTCCGGGTTGATGGACTTGGTCTGCAGAGCGTTGAACACTCCGCCCATGCCGCCGATGACGCCGCCGAGAACCAGCGCCTGCATCTTGTAGACGAACACGTTCTTGCCCAGCGATCGAGCGGCGTCCTCGTCTTCACGCACGGCCTTGAGTACACGGCCCCACGGGCTGTGGGTGAGGAGGTAGACCAGCCCGCAGAGCAGCGCGACGAGGGTCCACCCCACCACCATCGACCACAGGTCGTCGCCGTAGAACTTCACGCCCAGCAGCGAGTACTGCTTGCCCGAGTCGAACGGGGACAGCGAGGTGAAGGGATCGGCGAACCCGAACAGGCCGTTGGTGGAGCCGGTGACCTCGTTGCTCGCGGTCGAGCGGAACACCAGCCGCAGGATCTCCGAGGCGGCGATCGTCACGATCGCCAGGTAGTCCGCCCGTAGCCGCAGGGTGGGGATGCCCAGGACCAGCGCGAGCAACCCGGCCAGCGCCAGTCCGACCAGGATGCCCAACCACAGGGGTTGGTCGTAGGTGATGGTCATGATGCCGACCCCGTACCCGCCGAGCAGGGCGAACCCGATCTGGCCGAAGTTCAGCAGCCCGGCGTATCCGAAGTGCAGATTCAGGCCGATCGCGAGCAGCGCGTAGAAGATGGCCGACGGCCCGATGAGCTGCGCGAGAGAAATTTGAAGAGCACCGACTATGTCCATGGGTCAGCCGATCCTTTGCCGCGCGCCGAGGATGCCTTGAGGCCGGACGATGAGAATGAGAATCAGGACGAGGAGGCCGCCGACGTACTTGAGGTCGGGGTTGATCACCAGCGTCGACCACTGCACGAGCAGACCGACGATCACACAGCCGAGAAGGGCGCCGTACGCAGTGCCGAGTCCGCCGAGGGTGATACCGGCGAACATCAGCAGCAGGAGCTTGAATCCCATCTCCCACTGCACCGTTCCGCCGAGCTCGGAGAGCCCGAACAGAACGCCGCCGAGCGCGGCCAATCCACCGCCGAGACACCACACGAACGTGATGACCCGCTCGACGTCGATGCCGGACGACGCGGCGAGGTCCTTGTTGTCGGCCACCGCACGCATGGCCTTGCCGATCCGCGTGCGCTGGAGCATGAGCGCCACCAGCACCAGCACCACGATGCTGATGATGATGCAGGCCAGGTTGACGTTGGTGATGGCGAAGGGACCCCAGTCGCGTTCCTTCTGCGAGCGATAGTCGTCGAACGACTGGGAGCGATCGGAGAAGAAGATCAGGATGAGGTAGCGGAAGAGGATCGCCAGACCGATCGAGACGACCAGCTGCGCGATCAGGCCGGTCCGCCTCTTGCGCAACGGTCTCCAGACCATGGCGTTGTTGAGGTAGCCCACGATCACCCCGATCGCGATCGCCACCACGGTCGCGGGTATCAACTGCATCCCGACCTTGACGTTGAACACCCATGCAGCGACGGCTCCGATGGTGACCAACTCACCGTGGGCGAAGTTCGTCAGGCTCGTGGTGCCGAAGATCAAGCTCAGTCCCACCGCCGAGAGGGCGATCACCAAACCGAATCGCAGACCGTCGACGGTGATGCGAACGAACTTCTCCCAGAACGGGATCACCGTCGACGACCGCGCCTCTCCGAAGGAGAAGATCACGTTGTTCCCGACCCCGGCGGACACCGAGCGTTCGACCGTCCCCTGGACGGATACTCCGCTGGGAAGGGTGTCGGCGACGATCTCGAACGTGTAGGTGCCGGGGGACAGGCTCAGGGTCCAGACACCGTTGGGACCCGATGTGCTGCGGGCGACCTCGGCGCCGGACGAGTCGAGCGCGCGCACCGCGACGTCGGCCAGGCGCGTGCCCGCGTTGTTCAGCGTCCCGCGAACCTCGACGCCGTCGGCGGGAGTGGCGGTGCCGGGCACAGGTGCGGGCGTCGGGCCCTGGGCGAGCGCGGTCCCACCGAACCACGCGAAGGTGACCAGGCCGAACAGGGATATTGCGAGTATCCGGGCGAGGGTGGCCGAAACCATCCTTCGACCGGACGAGCGTGTACTCGTGGGCGGCACGCGGGTCCTCCGGACGGTAGAGAACGATCGGGGACGGTCGTTCGGCTCGAGCTGTTTTCGGCAATCGTTGGGACTCTATCGGGTTCGTCGTGGATCGACGGGCCACTTCCATGACCGGAGTGTTTCGGTCTCGTATCGTGCCGATCGCAGGTGTGGTGAGTGCGTACCTAGACTGGTCAGGTGAGCCCTGTAGCCGAGACCGCCCCGTCCACGACCGACACGCGGGTGAAGACCCTGATGTTGATCGATGGCCACTCGGTGGCCTACCGCGCGTTCTACGCGCTGCCGGCGGAGAACTTCCGAACCACGAGCGGCCAGACCACGAACGCGGTCTACGGATTCACCTCGATGCTGATCAATCTTCTGCGCGACGAGGGTCCCACCCATGTCGCGGCGGCCTTCGACGTCTCTCGACAGACCTTCCGGGCGGAGATGTTCCCGGAGTACAAGGCGAACCGGATCAAGACCCCGGACGAGTTCGCCGGGCAGATCGATCTGATCGGTGACGTCCTGCGGGCCCTCGGCATCTCCGTTCTCGCCGAGCCGGGCTTCGAGGCCGACGACATCATCGCCACCCTGACCACTCGCGCCGTCGAGCAGGGCTACCGAGTTCTCGTGGTCACCGGTGACCGCGACTCGCTGCAACTCGTCGGTCCCACCGTGACGGTGCTCTACCCGCGCAAGGGGGTCTCGGACCTGACAAGGTTCACGCCCGCGGCAGTTCAGGAGAAGTACGGCCTGACCCCGGCGCAGTACCCCGACTTCGCGGCGCTGCGCGGCGACCCCAGCGACAACCTTCCCGGCATACCGGGTGTGGGGGAGAAGACTGCCACCAAGTGGATCCAGGAGTACGGCTCCCTGGAGTCGTTGGTGGACAACGTCGACGCGGTCCGAGGCAAGGTGGGTGAGTCGCTGCGGGCGAACCTCTCGAGCGTCGTTCTCAACCGGCGCCTGACAGAGATGGTGCGTGACGTGCCGCTGCCGCTGGTGCCCGATCAACTCGAACTCGGTGCCTGGGACCGCGACCGCGTGCACGCGCTCTTCGACGACCTCGAGTTTCGTGTTCTGCGTGACCGACTGTTCGAGACTCTGACCTCCACCGAGCCCGAGGCCGAGGAGGGCTTCGAGGTGCGGGGAGGGATGCTCGCCCCCGGCGAGTTGTCGCAGTGGCTCGCCGATCACACCGCCGTCGGCGAGCGCACTGCGCTCTCGGTGGTGGGCACGCGGACCCCGTACGAGGGCGAGGTCTCGGCCATCGCGTTCGCCGCGGCCGACGGGGAGGGCGCCTACGTCGACACCACTGCGCTCTCCGCAGACGACGAGGCGGCACTGGCCGCCTGGCTCGCCGACGCCGAGCGACCCAAGGCCCTGCACGAGGCCAAGTGGGCCATCCATGCGCTCGCCGGTCGTGGGCTGGTTCTCGCCGGGTTGACCAGTGACACCGCGCTCGCTGCCTACCTCGTGCGGCCCGGCCAACGAAGTTTCGCACTCGACGATCTGTCGCTGCGCTACCTCAAGCGCGAGCTCCGAGCCGAGGACGGCGGGGCCGGTCAGCTCTCGCTGCTCGACGCCGAGGACGCCGACGCCGCTCAGCGGGCGGACACCGAGATCCTGCGTGCGCGTGCCGTTCTGGACCTCGCCGCGGCGCTGGACGTCGAGCTCGAGGTGATCGAGTCGTCGTCGCTTCTCGTCGACATGGAACTTCCCCTGCTGGGTGTGCTGGCGCGCATCGAACGCACCGGCATCGCGATCGACGTCCCTCACCTCGAAGGTCTGCAATCCCGGTTCGCCGAGGATGTCGCCTCGGCCGCCCGGGCGGCGTACGACGTCATCGGTGAACAGATCAACCTCGGTTCACCCAAGCAGTTGCAGACGGTGCTCTTCGACAAGCTCGACATGCCCAAGACCAAGCGCACCAAGACCGGGTACACCACCGACGCCGAGGCGTTGCAGAGTCTCTACGACAAGACCGAGCATCCGTTTCTTCAGCACCTGCTCGACCACCGCGACGCGACACGGTTGAAGGTCACGGTGGACGGGCTGCTGAAGTCCGTGGCCGATGACGGGCGTATCCACACCACCTTCAACCAGACGATCGCGGCGACGGGCCGACTGTCCTCGACCGATCCCAACCTGCAGAACATTCCCGTCAAGACACCGACCGGTCGTGAGATCCGCAATGCCTTCGTCGTCGGCGACGGGTTCGACCGCGTGTTGACGGCGGACTACAGCCAGATCGAGATGCGCATCATGGCGCACGTGTCCAATGACGAGGGATTGATCGAGGCCTTCAACACCGGTGAGGATCTGCACTCGTTCGTCGGAGCCCGTGCGTTCGGGGTGCCCATCGAGGAGGTCACCCCGGAGTTGCGACGGCGGGTGAAGGCGATGTCCTACGGGCTGGCCTACGGGCTCAGCGCGTACGGGCTCTCGCAGCAGTTGAAGATCTCCACCGAGGAGGCCAAGTCGCAGATGGACGCGTACTTCCTGCGGTTCGGCGGAGTGCGCGACTACCTTCACGAGGTGGTCGAGAACGCCCGCAAGGTCGGGTACACCTCCACGTTGTACGGGCGGCGGCGGTACCTGCCCGATCTGACCAACGACAACCGTCAGCGGCGCGAGGTCGCCGAACGTGCGGCCCTCAACGCGCCCATCCAGGGCACCGCGGCCGACATCATGAAGGTGGCGATGATCGACGTGCAGTCAGCTCTGGACGAGGCGAAGCTGGCGTCGCGGATCCTGCTGCAGATTCACGACGAGCTCGTACTCGAGGTGGTCGATTCCGAACTCGAGGTGGTCGAGGCTCTGGTGCGCGACAGGATGGCCGGCGTGATCGACCTGTCGGTGCCGCTGGAGGTCTCCGTCGGAACGGGCCGAACATGGGACGAGGCCGCTCACTGACGCGTCGGCCCCGTCCACAGCCGACCCGGACGGGTCGACTCGCCTCCGGTCAGCTCGGGGTGTGCTCGGCGACCTGTCGCCGAACCTCCTCCATATCCAGGCCCTTGACCTGGCCGACGAGGTCCTCGAGCTGCGCGGGTGAGAGCGCGCCCGGCTGGGCGAAGACGAGGATGCCCTCGCGAAATGCCATCAGTGTGGGGATCGAGCGAATGTTGGCCGCACCCGCGAGTTCCTGCTCCGCCTCGGTGTCGATCTTGCCGAACACCACGTCCGGGTGCTTGTCCGACGACGCCTCGAACGTCGGAGCGAACTGCTTGCAGGGGCCGCACCAGCCCGCCCAGAAGTCGACCAGCACGATGTCGTTGCCGGTGACGGTCTCGTCGAAGTTCTGCCGGGTCAGTGTGCGTGTGGGCACGGGATTCCTCTCCATCGATATCGGCGCGCGGGGCGCGGCCGGCTGTTCGATGTGTGCAACGTCGACTACCCCACGGCCATTCCTGACGCTATCCGATCAGCCACTCCCGCCGAGTGCGGCCATCCCACCTGCGGACCCCCGTGACGCTGCCCGTGAGGGGAACCGTGCTCACCACGATCGAGCCCACCGCGGCCGCGAGTTGCTCGGGTTCGAGACGCATGGCCAGGGTCACGTGCGGTGTGAACCTACCCGGGGAGACGTGATCGGACAGTCCGGTGCAGTGCGCGAGTACGCCGTGGACCGCGCGCTGAAGATCGAGCATCGCGCGGGTCGGCACGACGGCCCTGGCCAGTGCGAAACCCGTGCTCGAACACCGAGCATTCCGAAAGGTCACCAACCCGCCGAGCCGAACGGATCCGAGTTCGGCGGGCGCACCGGCCACCACCGCGCGCAGCTCGTCCTCGACCTCGTCGTCGACCTCCTCGGCCACCCCGATGGTGATGTGTGGCCGCGCGCCCGGGTATCGGGCGTGACTCGGCAGGCCGGCCGCCCGAAGTTGCTCCCACTGCTCACGCACGGCGGTCTCGGTGGCAGTGTCGAGGAGAAGTTCCACGGACTGGACCATGGAGAGCAATGATGACGCAGACCGGCAGCGTGCACGGATCCACCCTCGCGATCGGAGTCCTCACGGGCGACGGGATCGGGGCCGACATCGTCCCCGGAGCTGTGGCCGTGGTCGACGCCGCGTTCGAGTCCCTGAGTGTGCCCGCGGTTCGGTGGGTGCACCTGCCCTTCGGTCGGGCCGCGCTCGACGCCACCGGCAGCGCGGTGCCGGAGAGCACACTCGACGCACTCGCGGAGCTCCCGGGGTGGATCTGCGGCCCGCACGACAACGCGTCGTATCCGGAGGCGGCCCGCCGCGTGCTCGCCCCAGGCGGCACCCTGCGCCGACACTTCGGCCTGTACGCGAACATTCGGCCCGCGCGGTCCCTTCCCCGAGTGCAGGCCGTGGCGCCGGGGATGGACCTGGTGATCGTGCGGGAGAACACCGAGGGCTTCTATGCCGACCGCAACATGGCAGTCGGTTCCGGGGAGTTCATGCCCACCCCCGATCTCGCCCTCGCCGTCGGGGTCTTCACCCGCGAAGCCTGCGAGAGGATCGCCCACGAGGCGTTCGTGCTGGCACGGACGCGTTCGCGTCGGGTGACCATTGCGCACAAGGCGAACGTGCTGGCCATGACCACCGGCCTGTTTCGGGACGTGTGCCTCGACGTCGCCCGTGACTACCCGGATGTGCAGGTGCGGTCCGAACACATCGACGCGCTGACCGCGCATCTGGTGCGTTCGCCGACGGAGTTCGACGTGATCGTCGCGGAGAACATGTTCGGCGACATCCTGTCCGACCTCACCGGAGAGTTGTCCGGCTCGTTGGGTACCGCCCCGTCGATCAACACCTCGGCGACGAAGGTGATGGCGCAGGCAGCGCACGGTGCCGCGCCGACCATCGCCGGGACGAATCGGGCGAACCCGATCGCGCTGATGCTCTCGGCGGCGATGATGCTCGATCGGATCGGCCGCCGCGGGATCGCCGAACATGCCGCAGCGGCGGCCGCGCTGATCGATGCGGCCGTGCGTGAGACGGTGGGCTCCGGTGTGGCGACCGCCGACCTCGGCGGCCTCGCCTCGACGAGCGACGTGGTCGAGCAGGTGGTGGCGCGGATCCTCACTCGACGGTGACGGGCTTCTCGCAGCAGAAGATGGCCGTCCCCGGGAAGAGTGCGCCGCGCAGCGGCGACCACTGGCCCCATTCGCGGTCGAGCCACTCCGGCCAGTCCGGTTCGACGATGTCGGTGAGAACGAAGCCCGCGCCCACGATCTCGCGTACCCGATCGCCGATCGTGCGGTGGTGCTCGACGTAAGTGACGGCGCCCGAGGCGTCGTATTCCGCGTACGGGGTTCGATCGAAGTAGGGGATCAGCGCGGTCAAGCCGGCTTCACCCGGGTCGTCGGGGAAGATCCACCGCATCGGATGGTTGACGGAGAACACCCAGCGTCCTCCCGGCCGAAGCACTCGGAAGACCTCGCGCATCACGCGGGCGGAGTCCGCGACGAAAGGTACCGCTCCGAACGCCGAGCACGCCTTGTCGAACGTCTGGTCCGCGAACGGAAGGTTCTCGGCGCCGGCCTGGATCAGCCGCGTCGGCCGGCGGGTCTGCGGCGCGGCGGACGCGTGCGCGAGCATCCCGCGCGAGATGTCGATGCCCACCGCGTGTGCGCCCTGGTCGGCAAGCCACCGCGTACACGGCGCCGAACCGCATCCCACCTCCAGGATCCACCGGCCGCTCACGTCGCCGAGCAGGCGTGCATCGCCCTCGTGGAGACCCTCGGGGCACCAGATGAACGCGCCGGTCGCGCTCGCGACGCCGAGGAAATCGCCGTGGGTGCGGTGATAGTCGTCGGCGTCGGAGTCCCACCAGCTGCGAGAAGCCCTCGCGCTGGTGGCGGAGTCGACGCGTCGGCGGCCCGATCCCGGCGGCGCGGTCGGGTCGACCGGTGACGCACCGGACGCCGTCGGTGCCGGTGTATCGCCGTGTGGGGGTGACAGGTCGCCGGGCCGGGGCTGCTCGTGTGACACGGTGCCACGCTAACCCGGTTTGCTCACCGGATGACGCCGCGAGTAGCCTGTGGTACGCGTGTGCGCGCCGCTGGCCCGTCCATGCCCGCGTCCGTTTCTTCCGGGCGTCGGCACACGTGAACAACCCGCTTACCTGTCCATCCAACGACCCACAACCCGTCCGGAGCAACCCAACACATGCCCTCCTCCACCGTCACCTCGCCGCAGGTAGCCGTCAACGACATCGGCTCCGCCGAGGATTTTCTCGCCGCGATCGACGCCACGATCAAGTACTTCAACGATGGTGACATCGTCGAGGGGACGATCGTCAAGGTCGACCGTGACGAGGTTCTGCTCGATATCGGTTACAAGACCGAAGGTGTCATCCCGTCCCGCGAGCTCTCCATCAAGCACGACGTCGACCCCAACGAGGTCGTCTCCGTCGGAGATGAGATCGAAGCTCTCGTCCTCACCAAGGAGGACAAGGAAGGGCGGCTGATCCTGTCGAAGAAGCGCGCCCAGTACGAGCGCGCCTGGGGCACCATCGAGGAGCTCAAGGACAAGGACGAGGCCGTCAAGGGCACCGTCATCGAGGTCGTCAAGGGCGGTCTGATCCTCGACATCGGGCTGCGCGGCTTCCTGCCCGCATCGCTGGTGGAGATGCGTCGCGTCCGCGATCTGCAGCCGTACGTCGGCAAGGAGATCGAGGCCAAGATCATCGAGCTCGACAAGAACCGCAACAACGTGGTGCTCTCGCGCCGTGCGTGGCTCGAGCAGACCCAGTCCGAGGTCCGCAGCGAGTTCCTGCACCAGCTCCAGAAGGGGCAGGTCCGCAAGGGCGTCGTGTCCTCGATCGTCAACTTCGGCGCGTTCGTCGATCTCGGCGGCGTCGACGGTCTGGTGCACGTCTCCGAGCTGTCCTGGAAGCACATCGATCACCCGTCCGAGGTCGTCGAGGTGGGCACCGAGGTCACCGTCGAGGTTCTCGACGTCGATCTCGATCGCGAGCGCGTCTCCCTCTCGCTCAAGGCGACGCAGGAAGATCCGTGGCGTCAGTTCGCACGCACGCACGCCATCGGGCAGATCGTTCCCGGCAAGGTCACCAAGCTCGTTCCGTTCGGCGCGTTCGTCCGCGTCGAGGAGGGCATCGAGGGCCTGGTGCACATCTCCGAGCTGGCCGAGCGCCACGTCGAGGTGCCCGATCAGGTGGTCGGGGTCGGCGACGACGCATTGGTGAAGGTCATCGACATCGACCTCGAGCGTCGCCGCATCTCCCTCTCGCTCAAGCAGGCGAACGAGGACTACAACGCCGAGTTCGATCCGTCCAAGTACGGCATGGCCGACTCGTACGACGATCAGGGCAACTACGTGTTCCCCGAGGGCTTCGACGCCGAGACCAACGAGTGGCTCGACGGCTACGACAAGCAGCGCGAGGAGTGGGAAGGCCGGTACGCCGAGGCCGAGCGTCGACACAAGATGCACACCGCGCAGATGGAGAAGACCGCAGCCGACGAGGCGCAGGAGGCTGCCAACGCAGCTGCCGGCTACTCGTCGGAGACGGGTGCTCCCGCGTCCGAGGACGGCGCGCCCGCGGCCGCCGCACCGGAGGCCGGTGGATCGCTGGCCAGCGATGCCCAACTGGCTGCGCTGCGCGAGAAGCTGTCCGGCAACGCCTGACACCGCAGCTCCAGCGTCTACAACGAGTAAGGCCCCGAACCGGAAAGGGTTCGGGGCCTTACTCGTTGGCACGAGTGTGCGAGTCAGCCGGCGGTGGCCGCCCACTGCACGGTCAGTACCTCACCGCGGCGACGAATCGAGGCGAAGGTATGGCGTGCGGGGGACAGGTTCAAGAACGTGGTGAACCAGTTCCGTCGGTGCTCGGCCAGCGCGTCGGCAACCTCGGGAATCAAGATGCAGTGGACACCGCCGACCATGCCTAGTCGATGCCGACCGGGCAGGTTTCGTTGAGCATCCATGTCGTCCTCACAGTTGAATTGCGGGTCAAACGTCTCGTCTTTGACGAAGATAACCGACGCCATGTGTAACCAGAGGTATTTGTGCCTCGTGGTTCTCGGCGTGTTCGATTCGGCGGCCGAAATCGGGGTGGCAGACTGGCGGCCGTGCTGAACATTGGGCTCACTGGTGGAATCGGAGCCGGAAAATCCACGGTCTCGACAGTGCTGGCGTCGCTGGGTGCTGTGATCGTCGACGCGGATCTGATCGCACGCCAGGTCGTCGAGCCGGGCACACCCGGATTGGCCGCTGTCACAGAACGCTTCGGTTCGTCGATTCTCGCCGCGGACGGGTCACTCGACCGTGCGGCCCTCGGCGCGATCGCTTTCGCCGACGACGAGTCCCGACTGGCGCTCAACGCGATCGTCCATCCCCTCGTCGGGCAACGTCGTCAGGAGCTGATCGACGCCGCGCCCGACGACGCGATCGTGGTCCAGGACATTCCGTTGCTGATCGAATCCGGTGCAGCACCATGGTTCGCACTGGTGATCGTGGTCCACGTCGACGTCGAGGAACGCGTGCGGCGCCTGGTCGAGATCCGCGGGATCACCGAGCAGGATGCGCGCGCACGCATCGCCGCTCAGGCCACCGACGATCAACGTCGAGTTGCTGCGGACGTCTGGCTCGACAACTCGGGAACCGAGGAGGAGCTGGCCGAGGCCGTGCGAGAGCTGTGGACCGAGCGCCTCGAGCCGTTCGCGGCCAATGTCCGAGACGGCCGGACGGTGCCCGGGCGTCCGGTTCTGGTCGGACCCGACCTGCTCTGGCCGACGCAGGCCGGGCGCCTGATCTCGCGGCTGCGCGGCGCGTGTGGCGACCGTGCGGTGCGCATCGATCATGTCGGATCCACGGCAGTGCCCAGCATGCCGGCCAAGGACGTGCTCGACATCCAGATCACCGTGCGTGATCTCGACGCCGCCGATTCCCTGGCCGAGCCGCTGCGTGCCATCGGGTTCCCGTGCCGGGTGAACGTCACCGCGGACGACCCGAAGCCGCCGTTCGGAGTTCCCGGCGAGGCCGATCCGACGCTGTGGCACAAGCGGCTGCACGCATCCGCCGATCCGGGCAGGCCCGCCCACGTTCATCTGCGCGTCGACGGCTCGCCCGGCCAGCAGTTCGCCCTGGCGTTCCGCGACTGGTTGACGGCCGAGCCGGCACAGGCGGCGGAGTACCTGAACGTCAAGACTCGGGCAGCCGCTGCCGCGGCGGAGATCGACGACCCCGAACAGGCGATGGCGGCCTACATCACCGCCAAGGACCCCTGGTTCGAGATCGCGTACACCCGGGTGTGGGAGTGGGCGGCGAGCACCGGCTGGGTCGGCTGAGCAGTGCTGGGTCGAGACCGATCGAGTCAGCGCACCGGGCGAAGCTCGTACGGCGCCCAGGTGACGGGTCGACCGATGCTCCACAGCCAGGCGTCGAGATCGTGGCCTGCTGCGGCTATCCCATCGATGGCTCTGACAGCGCACCCGATGGCGTTCTCGGCCTCCTGCGCGCTGACGAGGCCGGCAACGTGGGCCTCGAGAAGTTCGTCGACGTCGATGAGAGAGCTGTCGATTCCGGTGCGCACCACGATGTCGAGGTAGTGGTCGATCGACGTCCACCGCGATCCATCCGCTGTGAATCGGCCGAGGTCGACGTAGTATTCCTGATCTCGCAGTTGGCCCGGCACGAAGTGGAAGATCGTGGCCCGCAGCCCGAGGTCGGGGAGAAGCCACGACTGCAGGAAATCGAACCTCGGGTGATCGGCGGTTCGCGCCATGTACAGACCCCACGGTTCCACGCGGTACTGCGCGACCTCGCGGACGAACCCCTTGGGATCGGTGTTCGTGCCTGCGTCCACGTCGAAGTATTCGACCTTCGGGGGGTGCACGACCATGGAGGACACCGTACCGGTCTGTGTCGGTGGGTCGGTCTACCCTCGGTTGCATGGCATTTGCAGCAGAACACCCGGTGGTCGCGCACTCGGAGTTTCGTCCGGTCGGCGAGATCGAGCGCCAGGATCGACCCTTCGAGGTGGTCAGTGATCTGAGTCCTGCCGGTGATCAGCCGGCCGCCATCGAGGAGCTGGCACGTCGCATCCGCAACGGTGAGAAGGACGTGGTGTTGCTCGGGGCCACCGGCACCGGCAAGTCCGCCACCACCGCTTGGCTCATCGAACAGGTACAGCGCCCCACCCTGGTGATGGCGCCGAACAAGACCCTCGCAGCGCAGCTCGCGAACGAGCTGCGGGAGATGTTGCCGCACAACGCCGTCGAGTACTTCGTCTCGTACTACGACTACTACCAGCCCGAGGCGTACATCGCGCAGACCGACACCTACATCGAGAAGGACTCCTCGATCAACGACGACGTCGAGCGCCTGCGCCACTCCGCCACGTCCAACCTGCTGTCGAGGCGCGACGTCGTCGTCGTCGCGTCGGTGTCGTGCATCTACGGTCTCGGCACACCACAGTCGTATCTCGATCGATCGGTGCGACTCGACGTCGGGGTGGAGGTGCCACGTGATCAGTTCCTCCGGTTGCTGGTGGACGTGCAGTACACCCGCAACGACATGGCCTTCACCCGAGGATCGTTCCGGGTGCGCGGCGACACCGTCGAGATCATCCCCTCCTACGAGGAACTCGCGGTGCGCATCGAGTTCTTCGGCGACGAGGTCGAGGCGCTGTACTACCTGCATCCCCTCACCGGGGACGTGGTTCGGCGCGTCGACAGCGTGCGAATCTTCCCGGCCACCCATTACGTCGCAGGTCCCGAGCGGATGGAGCGGGCCGTGCGCGACATCGAAGCCGAACTCGAGGAGCGCCTGGCAGAACTGGAGGGCAAGGGCAAGCTGCTCGAGGCCCAGCGGTTGCGGATGCGCACTCAGTACGACCTGGAGATGATCAAGCAGGTCGGGTTCTGCTCCGGCATCGAGAATTACTCGCGACACATCGACGGTCGCGCGGCGGGCACCGCGCCGGCCACCCTCATCGACTACTTCCCCGAGGACTTTCTGCTGGTCATCGACGAGTCCCACGTGACGGTCCCGCAGATCGGAGCAATGTTCGAAGGTGACATGTCGCGTAAGCGCAACCTGGTCGAGTTCGGATTCCGGTTGCCGTCGGCCACGGACAACAGGCCGTTGACGTGGGAGGAGTTCGCCGACCGAATCGGACAGACGGTGTACCTGTCGGCCACTCCCGGCAAGTACGAGTTGGGGCGCACCGGTGGTGAGGTGGTCGAGCAGGTCATCCGCCCGACCGGGCTCGTCGATCCGGAGATCGTGGTCAAGCCCACCAAGGGGCAGATCGACGACCTGGTTCACGAGATCGGCATACGCACCGAGAAGGACGAGCGCATCCTCGTCACCACCCTCACCAAGAAGATGGCCGAGGACCTCACCGACTACCTCCTCGAACAGGGCATTCGCGTTCGCTACCTCCACTCGGACATCGACACCCTCCGTCGCGTGGAATTGCTCCGGCAGCTGCGGCTCGGTGAGTACGACGTACTCGTCGGGATCAATCTGCTGCGGGAGGGTCTCGACCTCCCGGAGGTGTCCCTGGTGGCAATTCTCGACGCCGACAAGGAAGGGTTCCTGCGTAGCGGCACCAGTCTGATCCAGACCATCGGGCGCGCGGCGCGCAACGTCTCCGGTCAGGTCCACATGTACGCGGACAAGATCACCGATTCCATGGCGTACGCGATCGAGGAGACCGAACGGCGTCGTGCGAAGCAGATCGCCTACAACACCGAGCGTGGAGTCGATCCGCAGCCACTGCGCAAGAAGATTGCCGACATCCTCGATCAGGTCTACGAGGAGGCCGTCGACACCGAGAGCAACGTCATCGACATCGGTGGCTCGGGGCGCAACAGCACCCGTGGTCGTCGGGCTCAGGGCGAGAAGGGGCGCGCGGTGAGTTCCGAACTGTACGAGGGTCGCGACGTGTCGTCGATGCCGCGGGCCGAGCTGGCCGACCTGATCCAGAACATGACCGAGCAGATGATGAATGCCGCCCGCGAGCTGCAGTTCGAACTCGCCGGGCGGTTGCGCGACGAGATTCAGGACCTCAAGAAGGAGTTGAGGGGAATGGACGCGGCCGGTCTGAAGTAGCGCCCGGTGTCCGCCGACCGGATACTGCCGGTCAGCTCGTGATGTCCTTGGTGGCGAATCGGCGCCATGCGATGAGACCGAACAGCGTCGCGTAGGCCAGTGACGAGAACGACCCCACCACCAGGTCGTCCCACCTCAATGTCGGGGAGAGGATGGCGACCCACGAGTTGCCGTAGTGGCCGGGGAGCACGTTGCGGATCGAGCCCAGAGCAGTGATCTGATCGAGGATCTGGGTCACGATGGACACCATCACCGTCCCGCCCACAGCGCCGAGCGGGGCGTCGGTCGACACCGACAGCGCCAGCGCGAGGCCCGCTACCCAGGCGAGGTTGATGCCGATGAATGTGACTCCGATGGCCAAGCGCCCCACAGCTTCTCCGAACCCGAGAGAGTCGCCGAAGGGAGACACCAGCGATCCCGCGCCGTACAGGAGAACCCCCAGTCCGAACGACACGCCTACCAGAGTCACCAGAGCCATGAGCGACAAGGTTGCCGACACAGCGGTCTTTTGGGCGAGCAACCGATTCCGTGGGACCGGTATCGCGAGAAGGTAGCGAAGACTCGACCACGACGCTTCGCTGGCGACGGAGTCGCCGAAGAACAGCGCGACCACCACGACGAGGAGAAAACCGACCGAGACGAAGAGCGCGAACACCGTGAAGTTCACTCCGGAACTGGTGCCGAGCTCGATCAGATTCCCATTGGTCGAATCGCCTCCGGAATCTCCGAAGGTGAAGGCGATCGCCAGGATCACCGGCAGCACTGCCAGGAATCCGAGCGCAATCTGGGTTCGGCGTCGAGTGAACTGGCGCGCCAGCTCGGTTCGGTAGGGCAGGGTCGAGCGGGCGGAGTAGCCCGGCGCGCGGCCGTCCGACTGCAGCTCGCTCACGCTGATCCTTTCGTCGTGGGCTGGTCGTCGTGCACGAGGTCGAGGAAGACGTCCTCGAGGCGGGTGGCCCTCGACACCGACCGCACCGAGACGTCGGCTGCCACCAGCGCGCGCACCACATCGCCGGTATCGACCTCGCCCAGTTCCGCGCGGATGATCGAGGTGTCGGTCGCGCCCGTCGTCACGGCCCCCACGCCGGACATCGCCGCGACCACCTCACGAGCCCGCTCGACGGGTTCGGCGCGGAACTCCGTGGGACCGTTGCCTCCGATGAGTTCGGCCACGGTGCCGGAACTGATCACCGCGCCCTTGTTCATGACGACGACGTGTGTGCAGGTCTGCTCGACCTCGGCCAGCAGGTGGCTGCTCACCAACACCGTTCGCCCGGTGGCCGCGTACCTTATGAGCACGTCGCGCATGGTGCGGATCTGTGGCGGATCGAGACCGTTGGTCGGTTCGTCCAGAACCATCAGGTCGGGGAGACCGAGCATCGCTTGTGCAATGGCAAGTCGCTGCCGCATGCCCTGGCTGTACGAGCGCACCTTGCGGTGGATCGCGTCGCCGAGATCGGCGATCTCGAGCGCTTCCTCGAGGTGTGCATCCTCGGTGGGCCGCCCGGTCGCCTTCCAGTACAGCTGCAGGTTGTCCAGGCCCGACAGGTGGGGCAGGAAGCCGGACCCCTCGATGAAGGACCCCAGTCGCGAGAGCACCGGAGAGCCGGGCGAGACCTTGTGTCCGAAGACGCGTATCTCGCCTCGGGTCGGGCTGATCAGGCCCATCAGCATCCGTAGCGTCGTCGTCTTGCCGGCGCCGTTGGGACCGAGCAGGCCCAGTACCTGACCCCGCTCCACCGTGAACGAGACGTCGCTGACGGCGGTGAACCCGTTCGAGTACGTCTTGGCCAGGTCCGTGATGGCGAGGGGAACGTCCTCGAGGTCGGGATCGAGGTCGGCCGCGGTGCGTCGGCGACCGCGAATCGTGGTGACCGCGACGACGAGTCCCACCAGGACCACGAGACCGGCGATGCCGACAAGGGGGAGCACGGGCACCGTCGAGGATCCGACCGACCGGGACGTGACAGTGGGGATGGTCAGGGCCGTATCGGCGAGCGAGATCGTGAACTGCGCCGGCTCCAACGGTGTGGCGAACGCCTGATCCGTGGTCGCGAACGCGACTTCGAGGCGATGCCCGGCCGGGATTCGGTATCCGATCGCGGGCAAGGACACCGTGATCGGCGTGCTCGCGGATAGATTGTCGGGCAGGCGGATCGGCGACACCAGCCCGCTCGGCAGCGTCTTGCGCCCGTCCGGTCCCACGTCGTAGAGCTTGGCGAACAGAACTGCCTGCTGCGGAGCGGTGATCGTGGCGACCTTGATGGTCACCCGGGAGGCCCCGGCGATCGTCAGATCGGATGTCAGCGGTTCGGTGGAGAACGCGGCGGACTGGCCGGGCAGATCGCCGGTGAGCAGGGAGCCGACGCCGGTGGCACCGAGTGCGGTGAGCGCCGACCCGATACCGGGGAGCGACGAGATGGCCGATGGGCTCGCGCCGGGTGGGCGGATCACCGATGACGTCGGTCCGGCCGAGGAGAGAGTCGCCGTGGTGGATCCGACGCTCGATCCGGTGCGCAGACCGGGGTAGTCGGAGGCCACCTGGGTGCGCGTGCGACGGCCCTGGTCGGTGGGGTCGCCGGAGAGAGTG
Source organism: Rhodococcus sp. AZ1 (assembly GCF_054979605.1). NCBI lineage: Bacteria > Bacillati > Actinomycetota > Actinomycetes > Mycobacteriales > Nocardiaceae > Rhodococcus > Rhodococcus sp. AZ1. The sequence goes on along the minus strand of NZ_JBUEQF010000006.1, from coordinate 28,619 downwards.
AACCGAAACTCGGGATCGATGCCCTTCGACGGATCGGTCAGGTGATCGATGAGGAACTGTGACATCGCCGCGTCGCTTCGGGCGGTGGTGCCGCCGGCGTCGTGTCCGCCGTCGAACCACTGGAGCTCCACCGGCGCTCCGGCAGCCGCGATCTGGCGCGCGTTGGCGTCTGCCTGATCCAGTCCGAAGAGACTGTCCTGCTGACCCTGCTGAATGAGTGTGGGAGCGGTGATCGACCCGTTGAACCGGGCCGGCGAATTGCGTGAGAGCAGCTCAGTTACGTCCGGGCCGGGCACCCCTGACACTGCGGACGACAAGTACGCCCGGCAGAACGTGACGTCGAATCGCCCGCACGGCCCGGCCGATGCCGCTTGGTTCGGCGACGGCGCCGCACCCGCGGCAGGAGTCGATCCGGGCTGTGTTCCCGAGCCGGAGGGCGAACCGCCGAGCCGCAACGCGCCGGAGCCCGCTCCGAAGAACACACCTGCCCAACCGCGCTTGAGCACACCCGTACCGCCGGAGACCGAGGCGCCGGGAGTGGGTGCGAGCTGCGCGGCGGGGCTGTCGGCAGGAGCCGCGTAGTTGGGAAACAGAGACTGCCCCAGATCGTTCCAGGTGATCGACGCGGCGTCGGCATCGACTCGGCGGTCGGTACCGGCGGTCATGAGCGCCAGGGCGCCGCCGTACGACGCACCGGCGACACCGACTCGGGGATCGCCCGGGGCGTCGAGGAGGACCTCCTTGCGAGTGGCCAGGTAATCGATGAGCGCGCGCGCATCGGCGACCTCACGGTCGGGGTCGTTGAGCGAGATGGTCCCGGTGCTGGCACCGAAACCGCGTGCGGTGTAGGCGAGAACGACCAGTCCGCGGGCGGCGAGGTCGCGCGCCTGTCCGTCCACCGAGTTCTTGTCGCCGCCGAAACCGTGTGCGAGGAGGACGGCCGGCGCCGGTGCGGACGAGTCGGGCAGATACAGCCGGGTGTCCAGCTCGACGGTGTCCGCCGATCCCGGCGCGGCCGGCACGGTCCTCTTGGCGTCCTCGGTGCGGATCGAGGCGTCCGGCCCTGAACGGACCACCGAGACGATCACCGCGCCCGCGATCAGGAGCGCCACCAGCGCGAGAGAGGCCAACACCCGCGGGCGTAGGAGCGATCGAAGTGCGGGCAGGCGCATCACACCAATGTAGGGGACGAGTCCGGGGTGCACGTGTGTGACCCGAAGCGCCCGAGAAATACCGCCCTAGGACTACTGTCGCCTCAGTACCTCGACCGGCTCGAGCAACACACTGGAGGAATTGAATGAGCGCCTACCGCACCGTCGTCGTCGGAACCGATGGCTCCGATTCGTCCCTGCGGGCAGTGGAGAAGGCCGGGGCTCTCGCGGGTGACGCGGGTGCCACGCTGATCATCGCGTGCGCGTACTACCCGATCGATCCCAAGGACACCACGCAGGCGGCCGACGCTCTCAAGGAAGACGCGTACCAGATCACCGGTTCGGCACCGACGACCGAGATCTTGCGCACGGCCCGTGAGCGGGCGACCGCCGCGGGTGCCACGTCGGTCACCGAGCGCCCGGTGGTGGGAAACCCGGTGGACTCGTTGCTCGAGCTCGTCCGTGAGAGCAAGGCCGATCTACTCGTGGTGGGTAACCGCGGACTCAACTCGTTGACCGGCCGGCTCCTCGGGTCGGTTCCGTCGGACATCGCTCGAAAGGCCGCCTGCGACGTTCTGATCGTCCACACCGTCCGCTGACCCCATCGGCCCCTGCAGCAGTGCCGGTAGCGGCTCGGTGTGAACCACTTCGAGTCGCTGGGTGGCGCGGGTGAGGGCGACGTAGAGATCGTTGAGGCCCCGCGCACCCTCCAGGATCAGGTGCGGCTCGGCGATGATCACGTTGTCGAACTCGAGGCCCTTGGCGTCGTGGATGGTGCTCACCGACACCTCACCACCGGCCAGATCGGCGAGACGGGCCACCATCTCGGCGGGGGCCAACACTGCCGACAGCCCCGGTCGTGGGTGTCGGGCCACGAGGTCTCGCACCACGTTCGGCAGGTCGCGGTCCGTGCACCGATGGGCGGCGGGCTCGATCCCGTTGTCGCGCACCGATCGTGGCGCACGAGCCGTGGGGTCCAGCTCGGCGAGGACGCGGTGCGCCACGGCCATGATGGCGGCCGGCGTCCGGTAGTTCACGGTGAGTTCGGCCAGCTTCCATCGCCGCGCCACGTACGGCCCGAGAACGTCCTGCCATGACGACGCCCCGGCCGGATCGCCGGTCTGCGCAACGTCGCCCACCAGCGTCATCCACCGATTCGGTATGCGACGCATCACCATTCGCCAGGCCATCGCAGACAGTTCCTGGGCCTCGTCGACGATCACGTGCCCGTAGGTCCAGGTGCGGTCACCGGCCGCGCGCTCGGCGGCCGTGCGTCGTGTCCGAGCGTCCTGGCGGCGGGCGAGGCTGTCGGCGTCGACCAGGTCGTAGGCCATGAGGATCTCCGGATCGAGGTCGTCCTCGAGATCCTGTGGTGCCGAACCGGTCAGGATGTCGAGGGCGCCCTGGGCGTCGGCGATGCGCGCCTTCCAGAGCCGATCCTCGCGCTCTCGAGCTGCAGTGTCGTCGAGGCCGAGGATTTCCGCGAGCTCGTCCAGCAGGGGAGCGTCGGCCTCGCTGAACGATCCGTCATCCGTTCGTGCCAGGGCCGCGACGGTGTGCGAATCATCTGTGCCCAAGGCCTTTCGGAGTAGCTCCGGGGATGCAAACAGCCCAGCGAGCACCTCCTCCGGTGTCAGTTCCGGCCACAGGTCGCCGACGGCGTTCATGACCTCGGGATCCTCGCGCAGGTCCTCGCGGATCTCCTCGATGTCGTCGCGGCTGAGCAGCGTCGCGCGTCCGTCGACGTCCGAGCCGATCCGGGCGGAGTACTGCTCCGCCAGCGCGTCGACCATGGCGTCGACGAAGATTCCTCGCGCCAGGTTGTGCGGCCGCCGTGACGACCGCGCTCGACCGCGCGCACGGGTGACCATCGCCCGGTCGATGAGCAGGTCATGGGAGTCGAACCGGACGACGATCGGTTCGCGGGGCACCACCTGCCGGTCGCGTACGGCCTTCGTCAGGACCGCGACCATGTCCAGTGAGCCCTTGATCAGGCCTGCGTCGACGGTGTCGGCTCGGGTGGTGTCCACACCGGGGTAGAGGGTTCCGATGGTGGCCAGCAGCACCCCGGTCTCGCCGAGCGAGGGCAGTACCTGGCCAATGTAGTCGAGGAAGGTGGTGTTGGGACCGATGATCAGCACACCGCTCTTGTCCAGCTGTTTCCGATAGGTGTAGAGCAGGTAGGCCGCCCGGTGCAGCGCGACGGCGGTCTTGCCGGTGCCCGGTCCGCCCTGGACGACGAGAACGCTGCGATGCGTCGATCGGATGATCGTGTCCTGCTCGCGTTGGATCGTGTCGACGATGTCGTTCATCTGTCCGGTGCGAGCGGCATCGAGCGCAGCCAGTAGAGCGCTCTCACCAGCGACATCGGCTGTCCCGTCGGTGATCCCAGCGGCCGCGGCGGCCTCGGCGTCGAGGTACTCGTCGCTGACGCCGGTCACCGATCGTCCGCGGGTACGAATGTGGCGCCGCCTCGTCAGTCCTTCCGGTGCGGCAGGGGTGGCGAGGTAGAACGGTCGAGCCAGGGGAGCGCGCCAGTCGTAGAGAATCGAGTCGTGCTCGCCCTTTTCGTCGAGGATTCCGATCCGGCCGATATACCGCGGCGATTCCCCATGCGGGTCGATACGCCCGAAGCACAGTCCGTTCTCGGCGGCGTCGTACTTGGCGAGGTCGGCGGTGTAGAGGGCGGTGAACGACTCCCGCTCGCTTCGTTCCTGCGGCGTCTCGCCGACTTCGAGCAGCACGGTGTCCAGGCGAGTGCGCGCATACCGACGCATCGCGTCGAGCTGCTCGTAGAGCAGGGTCACGGTGTCCTGTTCGGCGCGCACCTGTGCGCCGGGATCCGGTCGAGAGCTCACCACCCGCGGGCGCGCCACTGGCCGAGGTCGGCGCGCTCGGCGCCGAGGGTGGTGTCCCTGCCGTGACCCGGGTACACCACGGTCGAGTCGGGGTAGGGCGCGAACAGCTTGTTCTCGACGTCGTCGATCAGCGCGGTGAAGTTCTCGGCGCCATCGGTGCGGCCCACTCCGCCGGGAAACAGCGAGTCCCCGGTGAACAGGTGAACCACTCCGTCGCCCGGATCGGTGAGAGCGAGGGCCACCGAACCCGGTGTGTGTCCGCGCAGATGGATGACGGTGAACTCCAGGTCGCCGACGATGATGCGTTGGCCGTCGTCGAGCAGCGTTCCCGGAGTGACCGGCAGGTCTGCGGCGTCGAGTCGGTGCGCGGCGGACGGTGAGTCCGTTCCGGCCACGATGTCTGCCAGCGCCTGCCAGTGATCGGCGTGCCCGTGTGTGGTGACCACCAGCGCCAGTGCGGGGGCCTGGTCGTCGATCACCTCCGCGAGGGTGGCCGCGTCGTTGGCAGCGTCGATCAGCAGGGCCTTGCCGGTTCGTGCGCACACGACGAGGTAGGAGTTGTTGTCCATCGGACCGACGGCGGTCTTGATGATCGAGGCGTTGGAGAGTGTGCGCCGCTGGCTGCCACCACCCACCGAGACATCACCGGTGTAGTGGTCGGACACCAGCGGTCCGGTGGTTCCAGTCATGACGGCGACATTACCGCCGGGAGTACCGAGACCGCCCGAGCGACCGATGTCGGTGGGGACGCATAGGGTCGTACGCGAGGAGTGTCGACGGCGCAGACGGCACCGCATGGGGCGCCGGTTCCGAAACATCGGTACCGGTTCCGAGACGAGAAGAGGACGACCGTGGCGGATCGCCTGGTAGTGAAGGGTGCGCGTGAGCACAACTTGACGGGGGTCGATCTCGATCTGCCGCGTGACTCGCTCATCGTGTTCACCGGGCTGTCGGGGTCCGGAAAGTCGAGCCTGGCCTTCGACACCATCTTCGCCGAGGGGCAGCGACGCTACGTCGAGTCGCTCTCCGCGTACGCCCGGCAGTTCCTAGGGCAGATGGACAAGCCGGATGTCGACTTCATCGAGGGTCTCTCGCCCGCTGTGTCCATCGACCAGAAGTCGACCAACCGCAATCCTCGCTCGACGGTCGGCACCATCACCGAGGTGTCGGACTATCTGCGTCTGCTCTACGCCCGCGCCGGCACGCCGCACTGCCCTGTGTGTGGCGAGCGCATTGCCAAGCAGTCACCGCAGCAGATCGTCGATCAGGTGCTCGCCATGGAGGAGGGCGTGCGTTTCCAGGTCCTCGCACCCGTCGTACGCACGCGGAAGGGAGAGTTCGTCGACCTGTTCGAGCAGCTCACCACCCAGGGCTACTCGCGGATCAGGGTCGACGGAACCGTCCACCAGCTCACCGATCCGCCCAAGCTCAAGAAGCAGGACAAGCACGACATCGACGTGGTCGTCGACCGCCTGGCCGTGAAGGCGTCGTCCAAGCAGCGGCTGACCGACTCCATCGAGACGGCTCTGCGACTGGCGGACGGGATCGTCGTCCTCGAGTTCGTCGACCGGGACACCGCGGCTCCCGACCGCGAACGTCGCTTCTCCGAGCGGCTCGCGTGCCCCAACGGGCACGCACTCGCAGTCGACGAACTCGAACCGCGGTCGTTCTCCTTCAACTCGCCCTACGGCGCGTGCCCCGAGTGCTCCGGTCTGGGCATCCGTAAGGAGGTCGATCCCGAACTCGTCGTCCCCGATCCCGATCTGTCGTTGGCGGACGGGGCCATCGCCCCCTGGTCGATGGGCCAGACCTCGGAGTACTTCGGACGCCTGCTCACTGGCCTTGCCGAGGCGATGGGGTTCGACATCGACACCCCGTGGCGCCGACTCCCGACCAAGGTCAGGCGTGCGGTTCTCGAGGGTAGCGATCACCAGGTGCACGTCCGGTACCGCAACCGCTACGGCCGCACCCGCTCGTACTACGCCGAGTTCGAAGGAGTGATGCCGTTCCTGCAGCGGCGCCTCGAGCAGACCGACTCCGAACAGATGAAGGAGCGGTACGACGGCTACATGCGCGACGTCGACTGCCCGGCATGCGGCGGTGCGCGGCTGCGTCCGGAGATCCTGTCGGTGACCATCGAGGCGGGGGAGTTCGGAGCGATGTCCATCGCCGACGTCGCATCGCTGTCGATCGCCGAATGCTCTCGATTCCTGAACGGTCTGACCCTGGGCGCACGGGAGGAGGCCGTGGCCGGTCAGGTCCTCAAGGAGATCCAGGCGCGCCTGGGGTTCCTGCTCGATGTCGGTTTGGAATACCTCACCCTGTCGCGGGCGGCAGGCACGCTCTCCGGTGGCGAGGCGCAGCGAATCCGGTTGGCCACCCAGATCGGCAGCGGTCTGGTCGGAGTGCTGTACGTCCTGGACGAGCCCTCCATCGGCCTGCACCAGCGTGACAATCGGCGCCTGATCGACACCTTGACGCGCTTGCGCGATCTCGGCAACACCCTCATCGTCGTCGAACACGACGAGGACACCATCCGCACATCCGACTGGGTGGTCGACATCGGTCCGCTCGCCGGTGAGCACGGTGGCCGTGTGGTGCACAGCGGTCCGTATCGAGACCTGCTGAAGAACGAGAACAGCCTCACCGGCGCCTACCTGTCCGGGCGCGCGAGCATCCCTGTTCCGGTCACCCGGCGGCCGGTCGATCCGCGGCGGGTCGTCACGGTGGTCGGAGCCCGCGAACACAACCTGACGGGCATCGACGTCAGCTTTCCGCTCGGTGTGCTCACGTCGGTGACCGGTGTGTCCGGTTCCGGTAAGTCCACCCTGGTCAACGACATTCTGGCAACCGTGATGGCGAACAAGCTCAACGGCGCCCGGCAGGTGCCGGGCCGACACACCAGGGTGACCGGATTGGATCAGCTCGACAAGCTCGTGCGGGTCGACCAGTCGCCGATCGGCCGCACGCCCCGGTCGAACGCCGCCACCTACACGGGCGTCTTCGACAAGATTCGAACTCTCTTCGCCGCCACCACGGAGGCGAAGGTCCGGGGGTACCAGCCGGGGCGGTTCTCGTTCAACGTCAAGGGCGGTCGGTGTGAGGCCTGCACCGGGGACGGGACCCTGAAGATCGAGATGAACTTCCTACCCGACGTCTACGTGCCGTGCGAGGTCTGTCAGGGTGCCCGATACAACCGCGAGACCCTCGAGGTGCACTACAAGGGCAAGACCATCGCCGAGGTTCTCGACATGCCGATCGAGGAGGCGTCGGAGTTCTTCCGACCGGTCACCTCGATTCATCGGTACCTGCAGACTCTCGACGAGGTCGGTCTGGGTTACGTGCGTCTGGGCCAGCCGGCCACCACCCTCTCGGGTGGCGAGGCTCAGCGGGTGAAGTTGGCCGCAGAGTTGCAGAAGCGGTCCATGGGTCGCACGGTCTACGTGCTCGACGAGCCGACGACGGGTCTTCACTTCGAGGACATTCGCAAGCTGCTGCTCGTGATCAACGGGCTGGTCGACAAGGGCAACACCGTCATCGTCATCGAGCACAACCTCGATGTGATCAAGACGTCGGACTGGGTCATCGACATGGGGCCGGAGGGCGGGTCGGGCGGGGGAACGATGGTCGCGGCGGGCACTCCGGAGACCGTCGCGGGGGTCGACGGCAGCTACACCGGTCAGTTCCTGCGCGAGGTCCTCGGCGAACGTCGTCCAGCCGCACCCGTCAAGCGCACGCGGCGCAAGGTGGCAACGGCGTCCTGATCGCCGCACGCCGGTACCGTCGGTGTCCCCGCACGCCGGTACCGTCGGTATCCCAGTACCGTCAGTAGACCGGGCCGGTGTACTTCTCGCCGGGTCCTGCACCCGGCTCGTCCGGATGCGCCGAGGCCTCGCGGAATGCGCGCTGGAGTGCCTGCAACCCGTCGCGAATCGGCCCGGCGTGCGGTCCGAGGTACTCGGCGGAGGCGGTCACCAGTCCGGCGAGAGCGGTGATCACCCGCCGGGCCTCGTCCAGGTCCAGGTGCGGGCTGGCGTCGGGGTCCGGATCGGACAGGCCAAGTTTCTCCGCCGCGGAGCTCATCAACATCACCGCTGCTCGACTGATCACTTCGACGGCAGGGACGTCGGCCAGATCGCGGACGTCGTGCGGCTCGGTCATGCCCACGAGCGTCTCACGCGGTCCGCGGTGGCGAACACGCGCCCACGCTGGGCGGGCAGTCGACGCGAACGGATTGGGTTCGGGAGCCCCCGGGGTGTTAGCCTTGACGCACGACCGCGGTCGGCCCGTTCGGGGCGACCGCACAAGTGGAGTCCGCCTCCCACCGCTGTTCGGTACGCCGATCCGCGGTCCGGTCCTCGACGCAAGTCGGGTGATGCCTGTCGAAGGGCATCGCGCAGCACGTCCTGTGCGGCGAAGACCGGTCGGCATCGGACCCCGCGTGGCCTTCTGACGAAGGTGACCGGGGTTCTTTTCGGTTCAGCCGGGATGTCGAGGGAACGCCCATCCACCGCCGAAGTCGCCGCACCACCGACGTACCCGTACTACCGAGGAGGCCCCATCAGCACTGAGACCCGCATCAACGATCGCATTCGAGTTCCCGAGGTCCGACTTGTCGGACCGGGTGGGGAGCAGGTTGGGATCGTGCGTGTTGAGGATGCACTACGCCTGGCTCTGGAAGCAGACCTCGACCTCGTCGAGGTCGCGCCCGATGCTCGTCCGCCGGTCTGCAAGATCATGGACTACGGCAAGTTCAAGTACGAAGCCGCGCAGAAGGCACGCGAGTCACGCAAGAACCAGCAGCTCACCGTCATCAAGGAGCAGAAGCTCCGCCCCAAGATCGACGACCACGACTACGAGACGAAGAAGGGCCACGTGATCCGCTTCCTCGATGCCGGGTCGAAGGTCAAGGTCACCATCATGTTCCGCGGTCGTGAGCAGTCCCGGCCCGAACTGGGGTACCGACTTCTGCAGAGGCTGGGAGCCGATGTGGCCGAGCACGGATTCGTGGAGACCTCGGCCAAGCAGGACGGCCGAAACATGACGATGGTCTTGGCGCCACACAAGGGTGCCAAGACGAGAGCCAAGGCGCAGCAGGGCGTCGACGCTCCACCGGCCACGGCGGGCGAACCTGCCGCCGGGGCCTGAGAACCACCGATAGTTGCACCGACCCAGAACTGAGGATTCATGCCCAAGTCCAAGACCCACAGCGGCACCGCCAAGCGCTTCAAGGTGACGGGGAGTGGAAAGATCGTGCGCCAGAAGGCCGGACGTCGCCACCTGCTCGAGCACAAGTCCTCGCGGGTGACCCGGCGGCTCGACGGCACCGCGGTGGTCAGCCCCAAGGACGCCCCCCGCATCAAGCGCCTTCTCGGCATCTGACCTTGACCCCTAGGGGCTCACGCCCCACGATCGACAGGATTGACCAGTGGCACGCGTAAAGAGGGCAGTCAATGCCCAGAAGAAGCGGCGTTCGATTCTCGAAGCGTCGAGTGGCTACCGCGGACAGCGGTCGCGTCTGTACACCAAGGCCAAGGAGCAGCAGCTCCACTCGCTGACCTACGCCTACCGGGATCGTCGTGCGCGCAAGGGCGACTTCCGCAAGCTGTGGATCACCCGCATCAACGCTGCTGCGCGCGCGAACGACATCACCTACAACCGCTTCGTACAGGGCCTCAAGGCTGCCGGCGTGGAGGTCGATCGCAAGATTCTCGCCGAGCTCGCCGTGTCCGACGCGGCAGCGTTCACCGCTCTCGTGGCTGTCGCGAAGGCGGCCCTCCCGGCCGACGTCAACGCCCCTGCCGGGGAAGCAGCCTGATCTCTGATCCGCACGGACGGCCCGCGGATCCGCTCACAGAGCGGACTCCGCGGGTCGTTTCCGCTGTCAAGCTCCATCGTTCGGCCGAGCGTCGACGGCGCGGCCTGTTCCTGGCCGAGGGCGAGAACGCCGTCCTCGAGGCCGTGCGGGCCGGGGTGGTTCGCGAGTTGTTCATCACCGATCGCTGGCGCGGCACCGATCTCGAGGCAGAGGCGGCAGCCGCCGGCGTGCTCCCGACTGCGGTCACCGAGCGCGCCGCCTCCGGGCTGTCCGATACCGTCACCGCGCCCGGTGTCGTCGCCGTGTGCGGGGTCCTGGACACCGATCTCGGCGCCGTTCTGGGCGATCGGCCACGCCTGGTGGTGGTGCCGGTCGAGGTGGGCGAGCCCGGCAATGCGGGAACGATCGTGCGCGTCGCCGACGCGAGCGGCGCCGACGGCGTCATCTTCGCCGGGGACGGGGTGGATCCGCACAATGGAAAGTGTGTTCGCGCGTCGGCGGGCAGCCTGTTCCACGTCCCGTTCGCTCGTGAGCGGGACGTGTCCGTCGCGCTGGCGGCGATTCGATCAGCCGGCCCGACCGTGCTGGCCACGGCAGCCGACGGCGAGGTCGATCTCGACGAGGCGGACGAGCTCCTCGCCGCTCCCACGGCATGGCTGTTCGGTTCCGAGGCGCACGGACTGCCGGTCGAGGTTCTGCAGGCCGCCGACCATCGCGTGCGTATACCGATCCACGGACGCGCCGAGAGTCTGAATCTGGCGTCGGCGGCGGCGGTGTGTCTGTACGCATCGGCGCGAGCGCAGCGCCGGGCCGATGGTGCGGGCAACCGATGATCGCTAGCGTCGAGGCCATCGCCTACGCTTTCGGTCGGCGCCGCGAGCCGGTGACAGTACGAGGGAACCGCGAGCCGGTGACAGTCCTACGGAACGAGGAGTTGTAACTTGGTGGCCGATTCGCTGACCGACGCCGCGCTGACCGCGGCGGTCGCTGCCGCGGACGACGCCATCGCCGCCGCCACCGACCTCGACTCACTGGCCGCGGTGAAGGCGTCGCACATCGGGAACAAGGCTCCACTCGCGCTCGCTCAACGCGCCCTGGGGTCGCTCCCGACCACCGAGCGGGCGGACGCCGGTAGGCGCGTGAAGGCGGCTCGCGAGCAGGTGCAGGCGGCGTTCGATGCTCGCCGACTGGTTCTCGAGGCCGAACGCGATGCGGCAGTGCTGGTCTCGGAGTCCATCGACGTCACCCTGCCGTCCGTGCGTCGACCGGCCGGCGCTCGCCATCCGATCACGGTGATCGCCGAGCAGGTGGCCGACGTGTTCGTGGCCATGGGCTGGGAGGTGGCTGAGGGTCCCGAGGTCGAGACCGAGCACTTCAACTTCGACGCGTTGAACTTCCTTCCCGATCATCCGGCTCGGACCCTTCAGGACACGTTCCACCTTGCTCCCGAAGGCTCGCGGCAGGTGCTGCGAACCCATACCTCGCCCGTCCAGGTCCGCTCGCTTCTGTCGCGTGAGCTGCCCATATACGTCGTCTGTCCGGGCCGCACCTTCCGTACCGACGAGCTCGACGCAACTCATACGCCGGTGTTCTCCCAGGTCGAGGGGCTTGCGGTGGACAGGGGGCTGACCATGGCGCACCTGCGCGGAACGCTGGATGCGTTTGCGCGCGCGCTGTTCGGACCCGAGACTCGAACCCGTATGCGGCCCAACTACTTCCCTTTCACCGAGCCGTCGGCAGAGGTCGACGTGTGGTTTCCCGGGAAGAAGGGCGGGCCCGGATGGGTGGAGTGGGGTGGTTGCGGCATGGTCAATCCGAACGTCCTGCGCGCCAGCGGTGTCGACCCCGATGTCCACCGAGGTTTCGCCTTCGGCATGGGACTCGAGCGAACCCTGCAGTTCCGCAACGATATTGCCGATATGCGCGACATCGTCGAGGGTGACGTTCGATTCGGCGTGCCTTTCGGAGTTCGAGACTGATCATCCGGTCCCGTCGGGACCACGAGTGGGAGAGAGCTGAGTCGACGTGCGAGTACCGCAGTCCTGGCTGACCGAGGTCGTGCAGAGGGCGAGTCCGGGCTGGGTGGTGTCCGCCGATGAGCTCGACAGCGGTTTCGTCGACGTCGGGTTCGAGATCGAGTCGGTCGAAACTCTCGGCCCGGTGAGCGGTCCGGTCGTGATCGGTCGTGTCGTCTCGATCGAGGAGCTGGCCGAGTTCAAGAAGCCGATCCGCTTCTGCTCGGTGGACGTGGGGGAGGCTGCGCCTCGCGGAATAGTTTGCGGTGCAACCAATTTTGCGGTCGGCGACCTGGTCGTCGTTGCGTTGCCGGGCAGCGTCCTGCCCGGCGACTTCGCGATCGCTGCACGCAAGACGTACGGCCGGGTGTCCGACGGGATGATCTGTTCGGTGTCCGAACTCGGATTGGGAACCGATCATTCGGGGATCCTGGTCCTTCCGCCGGGTACGGCGGCCGCCGGTGCGTCGGCGCACGCGATCCTGGGTTTGGACGACACCGTCTTCGATGTCAACGTCACCCCGGATCGCGGATACGCACTCAGCGTCCGGGGCCTGGCCCGTGAACTGGCCTGCGGGTTCGATCTCGAGTTCGCCGACCCCGCGGATCGTGCGGTCGGAGTCGGATCGGCGGGTGCTCGCACGGCCGACGAGGCGATCGTTCGGGAGGTGGAGCTCAGCGAAGGATGCGGGGCCACACGGTTCGCGCTTCGCTCGGTCATCGGAGTCGACCCACACGCGGTGACACCGTGGTGGGTCGCGCGGCGCCTGCTGCTGTGTGGAATCCGGCCGATCTCGCCGGCAGTGGACGTCACCAACTACGTGATGCTCGAACTCGGGCACCCGCTGCACGCCTTCGACAGTGGCCGCGTGAACGGTGACCTCGTGGTTCGTCGCGCCAGAGCGGGTGAGGAGCTGATCACCCTCGACGGCGTCACGCGCACCCTCGACCCGGAGGACGTGGTCATCGCCGACTCGACCGGGGTCATCTCTCTGGCCGGAGTCATGGGCGGAGCGAGCACCGAGGTCACGGCATCGACCACCGAGGTGCTTCTCGAAGCAGCCGTGTGGGATCCGTTGGCGATATTCCGGACGGCCCGCCGCCACAAACTTCCCAGCGAGGCGAGCAGGCGGTTCGAGCGCGTCGTCGATCCGGCGCTGGCCGTGCGTGCACTCGATCGTGCGGCGACGCTCCTGGCCGAGATCGCGGGCGGACGCGTGGAGAGGGCGCTGACCGATGTGGTGACGGTGGACCACGTCGTGGTTCGTCCGGCTGTGACGATCGAACTCGACCTGCCCGATCGGGTGGCCGGGGTCCAGTATCCGAACGGGACCGCCGCCCGGCGTCTGGAACAGATCGGCTGCCATGTCGAGGTCGTCGCCGGAGAGGACGGGCACGGACGCCTCGTGGTCACGCCGCCGACATGGCGTCCCGACCTGACCCAACCTGCCGATCTGGTCGAGGAGGTCCTGCGGCTCGAGGGCCTCGAGCGCATTCCGTCGATCCTGCCGTCCGCGCCTGCGGGCCGTGGCCTGACCGCCGAGCAGAGGCGGCGCCGGGCGATCGGGCGAGCTCTTGCACACAGCGGTCACGTGGAGGTCCTCGCTCCGGTGTTCCTGCCGGCGGGCGTGTTCGACGTGTGGGGTTTGGCAGCGGACGATCCGCGACGCCGTACCGCACGGGTACTCAACCCTCTCGAGGCCGACCGCCCCGAACTGGCAACCACCCTGCTCCCCGGCGTTCTGGAAATTCTCGCGAGGAACGTCGCGCGAGGGCAGCGGGATGTGAGCCTGTTCGCGGTGGCGCAGGTGGTCCAGCCGCACGAGGGAACCGCGCCAGTGCCGGCGTTGCCCGTCGACCGGCGCCCGACCGACGATCAGATCGCCGAACTCGACCACTCGCTGCCGAAACAGCCCGTGCACGTGTGCGCGGTGTACGCCGGGCTGCGTGATCCCGCTGGACCGTGGGGCCCCGGACGTCCGGTGGAGGCGTCCGACGCCTTCGCCGCGGTGCAGGCGATCGCACATGCCTCGGGGGTCGAGGTGGAACTGCGTGCAGGGCAACATGATCCGTGGCATCCGGGTCGCTGTGCGCAGGTGCTGGTGAACGGCTCCGTTGTCGGGTGGGCCGGGGAACTGCACCCGGCGATGCTCGAGCGAGCATCTCTGCCGCCCCGGACGTGTGCTCTCGAGCTCGATCTCGATGCGATTCCCGTCACGCAGACACTGCCCTCACCATCGGTGTCGGCCTTCCCGGCGGTGCTGCAGGACGTGGCGGTGGTCGTCGACGCGTCCGTCCCGGCGGCGGATGTCGAGGCTGCTCTGCGTGCGGGAGCGGGGGAACTCCTCGAGGACATTCGACTGTTCGACGTGTTCACGGGTTCACAGGTGGGCGAGGGACGAAAGTCTCTGGCGTACGCCCTCCGTTTCCGGGCTGCGGACCGCACCCTCACCGAAGGTGAGGCGAGCGCCGCCCGCGACAGCGCCGTGGCAGCTGCTCACGAGGCAGTGGGGGCCGACCTGCGGTCGTAGCCAGACCCGAATGTGAATGAGCTTGCATGCTCATGCATAATCATCGAATGCAGTCCACGAACTCCACGCCCGTCCGGGTCGCTGTCGCCGGGGCGAGTGGGTACGCCGGTGGAGAGATTCTGCGGCTCCTGCTCGCCCATCCGGCACTGGTGCGCGGCGATCTCGAGATCGGGGCACTGACGGCCGGCGGCAACGCGGGCACCCTGCTCGCCGACCACCATCCGCACCTTCTCCCATTGGCCGAGAAGGCGCTCGTCGAGACCTCCGCGGAGTCCCTCGCCGGGCACGAGGTCGTGTTCCTCGCGCTTCCACACGGTCATTCGGCTGCGTTGGCGGTCGAGCTGGGGGAGGACACCGTGGTGATCGACTGTGGCGCGGATTTCCGCCTCGTCGACCCGGCCGACTGGGTGCACTACTACGGAGGCGAACACGCCGGTCACTGGCCTTACGGATTGCCGGAGTTACCCGGCGCACGTGAGCAACTGGTGGGGGCGCGTCGCATCGCCGTGCCGGGGTGCTACCCGACCGGCGCCACCCTCGCGCTGGCCCCTGCGGTCGCCGCCGGTCTCGTCGAGCCGAGGGTCACCGTGGTTTCCGTCAGTGGGACCTCCGGGGCGGGACGTGCCCCGAAGGTCGACCTGCTCGCGTCGGAAGTGATGGGCTCCGCGCGGGCGTACTCGATCGCCGGTCGGCATCGGCACACCCCCGAGATCGCGCAGAACCTCTCGGCGCTCGCCGGCGAGCCCGTCACCGTCTCCTTCACGCCGGTTCTGGCGCCGATGCCGCGCGGCATCCTCACCACCTGTACCGCGGTCACTTCGGCCGGGGTGGAGCAGGTGCGGGAGGTCTATGAGAAGGCCTATGCCGAGGAGCCCTTCGTCCACCTGCTGCCCGCGGGTGCCCTGCCGCAGACAGGAGCGGTGGTCGGATCGAACGCGGTTGCCCTCACCGTCGACGTCGACGCCCGCGCGGGGCTCCTGGTGGCCGTGTGCGCACTCGACAATCTCACGAAGGGCACGGGAGGAGCTGCCGTGCAATCGATGAACCTCGCCCTCGGTTTCCCGGAAACCGACGGCCTGAGCACCGTAGGAGTGGCCCCGTGAGCGCTGCACCCGGCTCCGAGACGCCGGTTCCCGGTGTCCTGATTCGCACGCAGGGAGTGACCGCGCCCGCAGGTTTCCGTGCCGCCGGGATCGCTGCGGGCATCAAGGCGAGCGGCGCACTCGACCTCGCGCTGGTGTTCAACGAGGGTCCCGATCACGCTGCCGCCGGGGTCTTCACCGTCAACAAGGTCAAGGCCGCGCCGGTGTTGTGGTCGCAGCAGGTCCTCACGACCGGGCGCCTGCGTGCAGTGATCCTCAACTCGGGGGGCGCCAATGCGTGCACCGGGGCGCCGGGATTCCAGGACACCCATCGCACCGCCGAGGCGCTCGCCGAAGCGCTCAGCAATTGGGGAACCGAGACCGGCGCTGTCGAGGTGGCGGTGTGTTCGACCGGCCTGATCGGTGATCGGCTGCCGATGGACCGCGTACTGCCCGCGGTCTCCGAGATCGTGCACGAACTCGCGGGTGGACTCGGCGGCGGTGACGACGCCGCACGCGCCATCATGACCACCGACACGGTCCCGAAACAGGCCGCGATCCATCACGCCGACGGCTGGAACGTCGGTGGTATGGCCAAGGGCGCCGGGATGCTCGCGCCCGCTCTGGCCACGATGCTCGCCGTGATCACCACCGATGTGGTGGCCACCGCAGACCAACTCGATCGTGCCCTGCGCGCCGCCACCGCGCTGTCCTTCGACCGCCTCGACGTGGACGGCGCGACGTCCACCAACGACACCGTTCTGCTTCTCGCATCCGGGGCCAGTGGTGTCGCGGCTGCACAGGCCGACCTCGATACCGCGGTACTCGCGGTGTGCGACGACCTCGCCGATCAGCTCATGGCCGACGCGGAGGGTGCGACCAAGCATGTGCAGGTGAGCGTTACGGGTGCACGAACCATCGACGACGCCCTCGTCGCGGCTCGCACCGTCGCACGCGACAGCCTGGTGAAGACGGCACTGTTCGGCTCGGACCCCAACTGGGGTCGCGTGGTGGCCGCCGTCGGGATCGCCCCGATAGACCTGGACCCGAACCTCATCGCGGTCTCGTTCAACGGGACCGATGTGTGCGTCGACGGCGTCGGCGCTCCCGGAGCCCGCGACGTCGATCTCTCGGGCACGAACATCACCGTCGAGATCGATCTCGGACTCGGTGACGGGAGCGCGTCGATCAGAACCACGGACCTCTCGCACGGGTACGTCGAAGAGAACTCGGCGTACTCGTCGTGACCATCACGGCCGTCGACAAGGCGGAGATACTGGCGGGCGCTCTGCCGTGGCTGCAGAAGTGGGCCGGCACCACCATCGTGATCAAGTACGGCGGCAACGCGATGATCGATCGTGACCTCCAGCGCGGGTTCGCCGCGGACATGGCTTTCCTGCGAACGGTCGGGATCAATCCGATCGTCGTACACGGCGGTGGGCCTCAGATCACCGCGATGCTGACCCGATTGGGCCTCGAGGGCGAGTTTCGCGGTGGGTTCCGCGTGACCACCCCCGAGGTCATGGACGTCGCCCGCATGGTGCTCTTCGGTCAGGTGGGCCGGGAGCTGGTCGGGCTGATCAATGCACACGGCCCCCTCGCCGTCGGCATCTCGGGCGAGGATGCCCGTTTGTTCACCGCCACCCGCCGAACCGTGTCCGTGGACGGGCGTGAGACCGACATCGGTCTGGTGGGGGACGTCACCTCGGTGGATCCGGCCGCCGTGCTGGACCTGCTTGCCGCAGGACGTATCCCGGTGGTCTCGACCATCGCTCCCGACGCCGACGGCGTGGTGTACAACATCAACGCCGACACTGCCGCTGCAGCCCTGGCGCAGGCTCTTCGCGCTCAGAAGCTGGTCGTTCTCACCGACGTCGAAGGTCTGTACACGTCGTGGCCGGATCGCTCGTCGCTGGTGTCGGAAATCGACTCCGCAGCGCTGTCGGCGTTGATGCCCTCGCTCGATGCGGGCATGGTCCCGAAGATGGAGGCATGTCTGCGGGCGGTCACCGGTGGTGTGCCGTCGGCGCACGTCATCGATGGTCGGGTGCGGCACGCGGTGCTGCTCGAGCTGTTCACCGGTGAGGGGATCGGAACCATGGTCACGCACACGGAGGAGGTCTGCCGGTGAGCACCCAGCACACGAGCACTCAGCACACGAGTACTCAGCACACGAGCACCGCCGATGACACGCCCACCACGCTGATCAAGCAGCGATGGGCTGCATCGATGATGAACAACTACGGCGTGCCGAACGTCGCACTCGTGTCCGGATCCGGCGCCGTGGTCGTCGACGCGGACGGCCGCGAGTACCTCGACCTGCTGGCCGGTATCGCGGTGAACATTCTCGGGCATGCGCATCCGGCCATCGTCGGAGCCGTCACCGCGCAGCTTCGCACGCTCGGACACACGTCGAACCTGTATGCCACCGGTCCCACGGTGGAACTGGCCGAGCGCCTTCGAAGCCGGCTGGGGTCGAGCGGTGACGACCTGCACGCACGAGTCTTCTTCTGCAACTCCGGTGCCGAGGCGAACGAGGCCGCCTTCAAGATCGCCCGCACCTCCGGTCGACCCCACATCATCGCTGCGGAGGGTTCGTTCCACGGCCGGACCATGGGTGCGCTGGCGCTGACCGGGCAACCCGACAAGCGGCGACCGTTCGAGCCCATGCCTGCCGGTGTCTCGCACGTTCCCTACGGAGACATCGGCGCGCTCGCGGCCGCGGTGGACGAGAACACCGCTGCGGTGTTCCTCGAACCGATCATGGGCGAGGGTGGCGTGGTGGTTCCGCCCGACGGCTACCTCGCCGCCGCCCGGGCCATCACCGCCGAACGCGGCGCGCTGCTGATCCTCGACGAGGTCCAGACCGGTATCGGTCGAACGGGCTGGTTCTACGCACACCAGGCGGCTGGCATCGTTCCCGATGTGATGACCCTTGCCAAGGGTCTGGGCGGTGGACTGCCGATCGGCGCGTGCATCGGTATCGGCCGCGCTGCCGATCTGCTCGAGCCGGGCAAGCACGGCACCACGTTCGGAGGCAACCCGGTGTGTGCGGCGGCCGCGTTGGCCGTGCTCGACACCCTCGACGCCGACGATCTGCTCGCGCATGCCGACCGTCTCGGCAAGACGATCCGGCAGGACATCGAGGATCTCCATCATCCGCTCGTCGACCATGTTCGGGGGTCGGGCCTGCTGATCGGCGTCGCCCTCACCCGCCCCGTGGCTCCTGTCGTGGAACGTGTGGCGCGTTCGGCCGGCTTCCTGCTCAACGCAGCCCAGCCGGGCGTACTCCGGTTGGCTCCACCCCTGGTCCTCACGGACGAGCAGGCGCACTCGTTCGTCGACGCGTTGCCGACCATCCTCGACACCGCGACACAGGAGGCACAGTGATGACCGTGCGGAACTTCCTTCGCGACGACGACCTACAGCCCGGTGAGCAAGCCGAGATCCTGGCGCTGGCAGCGGAGTTGAAGGCAGCGCCATTCTCGCGGCGTCCGCTCGACGGGCCTCGCGGGGTGGGGGTGATCTTCGAGAAGAACTCGACGCGGACCCGTTTCTCCTTCGAACTCGGCATCGCGCAGCTCGGCGGTCACGCGGTCGTCGTCGACGGTTCCACCACGCAGCTGGGGCGTGAGGAGACCCTCGAGGACACCGGACGGGTGCTCTCGCGGTACGTCGACGCGATCGTCTGGCGCACGTTCGGTCAGGATCGGTTGGAGGCGATGGCGGCCGGGGCCACCGTTCCACTGATCAATGCTCTCTCCGACCAGTTCCACCCCTGCCAGGTGCTCGCCGACCTGCAGACCCTCGCCGAGCGCAAGGGCGCACTGGCCGGTCTTCGCCTGACCTATGTCGGCGACGGCGCCAACAACATGGCCCATTCCCTGCTTCTCGGTGGCGCGACGGCGGGTATGGAGATCGCCGTCGCGTCACCGCCCGGGTTCGCACCCGATCCGGCCGTCGTGGCCGATGCGTCCTCGCGCGCCGAGGCCACCGGCGGGCGCATCACGGTCACCACCGACGTGGCGGCTGCCGTTGCCGGTGTCGACGCCCTGGTCACCGACACCTGGACGTCGATGGGTCAGGAGAACGACGGGCGCGATCGCACAGCGCCGTTCCTGCCGTACCGCATCGACGCGGCGCTTCTCGATCGAGCCGATCCCGACGCCGTCGTCCTGCACTGCCTGCCCGCCCACCGCGGCGAGGAGATCACCGACGACGTTCTCGACGGCCCGTCCAGCGCGGTGTGGGACGAGGCCGAGAACCGGCTCCATGCCCAGAAGGCGGTGTTGACATGGCTGCTCGACCGATCATGACCGCCGGATCGGAGCCGACTCCGAGCGCGTCGCCCGTCGTGGCCAACACTCGATCGGGCCGACAGTCGCGGATCGTGGCGCTGGTGTCGGCGCATCAGGTACGCAGCCAGATCGAACTCGCCGGGCTGCTGGCCGAAGAGGGGATCGAGGTGACTCAGGCGACCCTCTCGCGTGATCTCGACGAGTTGGGGGCGGTGAAGCTGCGAGCAGCCGATGGCGGAGCCGGGGTGTACGTGGTGCCCGAGGACGGGAGCCCTGTGCGCGGGGTCTCCGGAGGCACCGATCGCCTCGGCCGGTTGCTCGGGGAACTCCTGGTCTCCACCGATGCCAGCGGTAACCAGGCTGTTCTGCGCACGCCGCCGGGTGCTGCCCACTACCTGGCCAGTGCGCTCGACAGGGCATGCCTGCCGGAGGTGGTGGGAACCATCGCCGGCGATGACACCATTCTCGTGATCGCGCGTGAACCGCTCACCGGGCGCGAGGTCGCAGACCGAATCGAACGGCTCGCCTGAGCCGGGCTCTACACAACCAACACCACACCCAACCCTGATCATCGAGGAGCACACACCCCATGGCCGAGCGCGTCATTCTCGCCTACTCCGGCGGATTGGACACTTCCGTCGCCATCAGCTGGATCGGTCGGGAAACCGGCAAGGAGGTGGTGGCGGTGGCCATCGACCTGGGGCAGGGCGGCGAGGACATGGAGGTGGTCCGCCGGCGCGCCCTCGACTGCGGTGCCGTCGAGTCGGTCGTCGTCGACGCCCGCGACGAGTTCGCCGAGGAGTACTGCCTGCCCACCGTGCGCAACAACGCTCTCTACATGGACCGTTACCCGCTCGTCTCGGCCATCAGCAGACCTCTCATCGTCAAGCACCTGGTAGCCAACGCTCGGGCCCACGGGGGAACCGTCGTCGCACACGGGTGCACCGGGAAGGGCAACGATCAGGTTCGATTCGAGGTCGGGTTCAACACTCTCGCTCCCGAGCTCGAGGTCCTCGCCCCGGTGCGGGACTACGCGTGGACTCGCGAGAAGGCGATCAAGTTCGCCGAGGACAACGCCATCCCGATCAACGTCACCACCAAGTCGCCGTTCTCGATCGACCAGAACGTGTGGGGCCGCGCCGTGGAGACAGGGTTCCTCGAGGACCTCTGGAACGCACCGACCAAGGATGTCTACGACTACACGCAGGATCCGACGGTCAACTTCAACGCACCGGACGAGTTGATCCTGACCTTCGACCAGGGCCGACCCACTGCGATCGACGGTCGCCCGGTCTCGGTACTCGAGGCCATCCAGGAGCTCAACACCCGAGCCGGGGCGCAGGGCGTCGGGCGCCTCGACGTCGTCGAGGATCGTCTCGTCGGCATCAAGAGTCGAGAGATCTACGAGGCACCCGGTGCCATGGTGCTGATTCGCGCGCACGAGGAGCTCGAGCACGTCACCCTCGAGCGCGAGCTCGGCCGGTACAAGCGCCGCACCGATCAGAAGTGGGCGGAACTGGTCTACGACGGCCTCTGGTACTCGCCGCTGAAGGCCGCTCTCGACTCGTTCGTCGACCACACGCAGCAGTACGTGTCCGGCGAGATCCGACTGGTTCTGCACGCGGGCTCGATCATCGTCAACGGCCGCCGGAGCGAGTCCTCGCTCTACGACTTCAACCTGGCCACCTACGACGAGGGTGACACCTTCGATCAGTCCGCCGCCAAAGGATTCGTCCAGCTGCACGGTCTGTCGTCGAAGATCTCGGCAGAGCGGGACCGCCGCGCGTGAGTGCGAACTCGCACGGGACCAACACCGGCGCTCTGTGGGGCGGCAGGTTCGCGGCAGGGCCCGCGGACGCGATGGCAGCGCTGAGCAAGTCCACCCACTTCGACTGGGTTCTTGCTCCGTACGACGTTCGGGCGTCGATGGCTCACGCCCGCGTGCTCAACGCGGCGGGACTGCTCACAGCGAGCGATCTCGAGACGATGCTCGGCGGACTGGAAAGCCTCCTGGACGATGTCGTCTCGGGCGCCTTCACCGCGGCCGAATTCGACGAGGACGTGCACGGTGCACTCGAGCGCGGGCTGATCGAGCGTGTGGGCGCGGAGTTGGGTGGTCGACTGCGGGCCGGACGATCGCGCAACGACCAGGTCGCCACGCTGTTTCGGATGTGGCTGCGCGATGCCACACGTCGCGTCTGTGCCGGGGTCCTGGACGTGGTCGATGCGCTCGTCGTGCAGGCGGCGGCGCACCCGGACGCGGTGATGCCCGGAAAGACTCACTCGCAAGCCGCCCAGCCGGTGTTGCTGGCGCACCACCTGCTGGCACACGTGCATCCGCTGCTTCGCGACGTCGAGCGATTCCAGGACTTCGACCGACGGGCCGACGTGTCGCCCTACGGGTCGGGCGCCCTCGCAGGATCATCGCTGGGCCTCGATCCGGGGAAGATCGCCGCCGAGCTCGGATTCAGTGCATCGGCGGAGAACTCCATCGACGCAACCTCTGCACGCGACTTCGCCGCCGAGGCCGCCTTCGTGTTGGCCATGACGGCGGTGGACCTGTCGAGACTGGCCGAAGAGATCGTCTACTGGTGCACTCCGGAGTACGGATACGTCACGCTCGCCGACGAATGGTCGACAGGCAGCTCGATCATGCCGCAGAAGAAGAACCCGGACGTCGCAGAACTGACGCGCGGGAAGACCGGGAGGTTGATCGGGAATCTCACGGGTCTGCTCGCCACTCTCAAGGCTCAGCCGTTGGCGTACAACCGCGATCTGCAGGAGGACAAGGAACCGGTGTTCGATTCGGTTGCGCAGCTCGAACTCCTGCTCCCGGCGCTGGCAGGTCTGGTGAGCACCCTGACTTTCGACACCGCTCGCCTGCGGCAACTCGCCCCCGCCGGGTTCACACTTGCAACCGACATAGCGGAGTGGCTGGTGCGTCGTGGTGTGCCGTTCCGGGTCTCGCACGAGGCCGCCGGTGAGTGCGTGCGGATGGCCGAGGCGCGGGGGGTGGGACTCGAGGAGCTCACCGACGACGAGCTCGCCGCCGTCTCGGTGGACCTCACGCCCGCCGTGCGCGAGGTTCTGACGGTCGACGGTTCCGTCGGTGCGCGCGACGCCGCGGGTGGAACATCCCCGGCGAGAGTGGCCGAGCAACTCGCACGGGCACGCACTCGTACCGAGGTGCTGCGCAGCTGGACAGTGACCTGAGTCGCTCGTGAGCGAAACGGCGGTCGGGTCCGAGCATCGTGTGAGACGCTACGAACCGCCTCGGCCCGGTGGCAATGATGTGGGGAGCAGATCGGTGAGTGTGATGAGTGGGATCCGGTGGGCGTGAGCAACAATTCGATCGGTTCGCAGCTCAAGCGGCTGGTGGCGACGGCGCAGAACGGCCTCGAGGTCATCCGCCTCGGCGGTCTCGAGACCGACGTCGCGCCCTCGCCCTTCCGTGTGGTCGACCGCACCCCGATGTACCGGCTCCGGCGTTACTTCCCCGACTCCGAGCAGTACGGACCCCCGGTGATTCTCGTCCCGCCGATGATGGTGTCCGCCGAGGTGTACGACGTCACGAGAGACCAGGGCGCCGTGGGCATCCTGCATGCTGCCGGGCTCGATCCGTGGGTCGTCGACTTCGGCTCACCGGAGACCGAGGAGGGCGGCTGGAACCGTACGTTGGCCGACCATGTGGTCGCGATCAGCGAGATCGTCGACACCGTCAGCGAGCACACCGGCCGCAAGGTACATCTCGCCGGCTACTCCCAGGGCGGGATGTTCTGCTATCAGGCCGCCGCGTACCGCGCCAGCAGGAACCTGGCCGGCATCATCACATTCGGGGCGCCGGTGGACACCCTGGCGGCTCTGCCGCTCGGCATCCCGGCGGGGGTGGCAACACGCACTGCCGAGTTCCTCGCAGACCACGTCTTCACCCGTCTCGCGGTGTCGGGTTGGATGGCTCGTACCGGGTTCCAGTTGCTCGATCCGGCAAAGACGGTCAAGTCACGCATCGACTTCCTGATGCAGCTGCACGACCGAGATGCCCTGCTCCCGCGTGAGCAGCAGCGCCGATTCCTGGCGATGGACGGGTGGGTTGCCTGGTCCGGCCCCGCAGTAGCGGAGCTGTTGAAGCAGTTCGTGGTCCACAACCGGATGATGACCGGCGGGTTCGTCATCGACGGCAAGGCTGTGACTCTGGCCGAGCTGACGGTGCCGATCCTCGCGTTCGTGGGTGAGGTCGACGACATCGGTCAGCCCCTCGCGGTCCGCGGCATCAAGCGGGCCGCGCCGCGTTCGGAGGTGTTCGAAGCCGCATTGCGCGCCGGCCACTTCGGTCTCGTCGTCGGCTCGACCGCAGCTGCCCAGACATGGCCGACCACCGCGGCGTGGATCCGGTGGCGTGAGGACCTCGGGCCGCGTCCGCCCGGCATTGCTCCGATGGTTCACGACGTGCACGCCGAGGACACGTCCGGTGTCTCCGTCACCGACCGAGTGCTCCACACGGCCGCCTCGGTGGCCGAGGTGGGGGTCGGAATCGGTCGCGGTGTCGTCGCGGCCGCGATCGGTGCGGTGCGTGGGACGCGGGAGATCTCGTCGGAGGCCGTGCGGACCCTTCCGCGTCTGGCTCGACTCGGCCAGTTGCAGCCTCACTCGCAGGTCTCGTTCGGTCGACTGGTCGCCGAGCAGGCGCGTCGCTCACCGAACGACGAGTGTTTCGTCTTCGACGACCGTGTCTACTCGTACTCGGCGGTCGACGCCCGGATCGACCGAGTTGTCGCCGGTCTCATCGGTCATGGGGTTCGCCCGGCCACCCGGGTCGGTGTGCTGATGGAGACCCGACCGAGCGGACTCGCTGCAGTCGCCGCCCTGTCGCGGATCGGTGCGGTGGCAGTGTTGATGCAACCGGGCAGCGATCTCGCGCAGGCGGTGGTACTCGGGCGCGTCGAATCCGTCGTGGTCGACCCTGAGAACCTCTCGGCCGCCGCTGAGCTCGAGCTCGACCTGATGGTTCTCGGTGGCGGCGACCACCGCCCCCCGGCAACCGCCCGAACGTCGGCGGGTGTGGTCGATCTCGAGTTCTTCGACCACACTTCGGTCGAACTACCTGCCTGGTACACCCCCAATCCGGGTCTGGCGGGCGAGCTGGCCTTCGTGATCTTCGGTGTGGCACACGGTGGGATGCAGGCCCGGCCGATCACCAACTACCGGTGGGCCCTGTCCGCCTATGGCACTGCCAGCGCGGCGGGTCTGGGTTCAGGTGACACCGTCTACTGCCTTGCACCACTGCACCATTCGGCGGGATTGCTGGTGGCGGTCGGTGGGGCACTCGCAGGAGGATCGCGCATTGCGCTCTCGCGCGGGGTGGACCCGGAACGATTTGCGGGCGAGGTTCTGCGGTACGGCGTCACCGTGGTCTCGTACACCTGGGCGATGATGCGTGCGCTGGTCGACTCGCCCGCCTTCCCGGAGCCCGGTACGCACTCGGTGCGTCTTCTCATCGGATCCGGTATGCCGACCGGTCTGTGGCGCCGATGCCTCGAGAAGTTCGCTCCCGCCGGGGTTCTCGAGTTCTACGCCTCCACCGAGGGTGACATCATCCTCGCCAACGTTCGGGGTGCCAAGATCGGCTCCAAGGGCCGCCCGCTTCCCGGCAGCGCGAAGTTGGCCATCGCCGCATACGACCCCGTCACGGCGAAGGTCGAGATCCAGCAGGACGGATTCGTACGTCGCAGTGGCGTCGACCAACCGGGGCTGCTGCTCGCGCGCCCGGGCCTGGACGTGGATCCGAGCACCGCGGTCATGCGCGGGGTGTTCGCACCCGGCGACATGTGGGTCCCGACGGACCTGATGTTTCGCTGCGATTCCGACGGCGACTACTGGTACCTCGGCAATCGCCACGCGGTGATCACGACCTCTCGCGGACCGATGTTCCCGCAGTCCATCGCAGACGCGGTCGGCGTTCTCGACAAGGTGGACCTCGCGGTCGCGTACGGCGTCGGCCCGGTGGGCCACCAGTACGCGGTGTGCGCGGTGACCCTGCGAACGGCCGGCGGGCCGACGGGCGGTGGCGCCAGGAGCCGCGGAGCAGTGGCGCTGTCGGCGCGCGAGATCACCGAGGCCGTCGGCACCCTGCTGCCCGGCGAGCGTCCGGACGTCGTGCATGTCGTCCCCGAGATCTCCCTGGGTGCGTCCTTCCGCCCGGTCGTATCCGACCTCATCGAACAGGGTCTTCCACGCCCGGGTGTTCGAACCTGGTACTTCGATCCGTCGTCGGCCACCTACCGGCGGCTCACCAAGGCCGTCGTCGCCGAGCGATTCGCGGGTTGACGGTAGGGTTTGCCTCAGGAGACGGACAGGGTTCGACGTCTTCGAGAATTCGTTCGCTCCATCCATTCGGCCCCGTCGAGAGGTAGTTCGTGATCATCGACTCCGAGTTGCACAGGATGTTGGCCTGTCCGCAGGATCGGGGCCCGTTGCTGCTCGTTCAGGGCGAGTTGCTCTACAACCCTCGCCTGCGCAGGTCGTACCCCATCGTCGACGGGATCGCCGTTCTGTTGATCGACGATGCGCGCGATGTCGACGACAGCGAGCACGAGAGGATCCTCGCTCGCGCGGTCGCTCCATCGTCGGATGCGTCCGAACTTTCCTGATCAGCGTCTACTCGCCGACGCAGACCCCGAAACCGCCGCCCGTCGGCTGGTCGGGGCGACGTTCGAGACCGACGACGTCCGGATCGTCGTCGTGGAGACCGAGGCGTACGGAGGGCCGGCGGACGGCCGATGGCCGGATCCGGCGTCCCACTCCTGGTGCGGGCCGACGGCACGCAACCAGTCCATGTTCGGACCGGCCGGGCAGCTGTACGTCTACCGCTCGTACGGCGTGCACCTGTGCGTCAACATCTCGTGCGGACCCGACGGCGAGGCGGCCGCGGTACTGCTGCGCGCTGCCGCGGTGACGGGCGGGGTGTCCTGTGCTCGTCGCCGTCGCCCGGGCGTGGATCGAGACAGCGCTCTCGGGCGCGGGCCCGGTTCATTGGGCCGCGTGCTCGGTGCTGACCTGCAGTGGTCGGGGACGTCTGCGCTGACCGGTGGTGCACCCATCCGTCTGGTGGCCACCGATCCAGGTGTCCCGATCGTCTGCGGGCCGCGCGTCGGGGTGTCGCGAGCAGCGGACCGCCCGTGGCGATTCTGGATTGACGGTGCACCCGAGGTCTCGACCTATCGACGTAGCCCCCGGGCCCCGCGGGGGTAGCGCGTGCGGCAAGATCGAGCAGTGAGCATCATCGACGACCTGACCGAACGCGGCCTGATCGCACAGTCCACCGATGTCGACGCCCTGCGCGCGGCGGTCGCAGCGGGTCCGATCACCCTCTACACGGGCTTCGATCCCACCGGGCCGTCGTTGCACGCCGGACACCTCGTGCCCCTGCTGGTCCTCCGGAGGTTCCAGTTGGCCGGGCACCGTCCGATCGTGCTCGCCGGCGGTGCCACGGGCCTGATCGGCGATCCGCGCGATGTGGCTGAGCGCACGATGAACTCGGTCGACACCGTCGCGGAGTGGGCGGAACGCATTCGGGGGCAGCTCGAGCGGTTCGTCGAGATCGGGTCGGGCCCCACGTCGGCGATCGTGGCCAACAATCTCGACTGGACAGCGTCGATGTCGGCGATCGAGCTTCTTCGAGACGTGGGTAAGCACTTCTCCATCAACGTGATGCTCGCTCGCGAGACCGTCAGGCGACGGCTCGACGGCGACGGGATGTCGTACACCGAGTTCAGCTACATGCTCCTGCAGGCGTACGACTTCCTGCACTTGCGCCGCACGTACGACTGCACGCTGCAGGTCGGCGGGTCGGACCAATGGGGAAACATTGTCGGCGGCGTCGAACTCAATCGCCGCGTGGACGGCGAATCGACGCACGCGCTCACCGTCCCCCTCGTGACCGCGGCGGACGGAACGAAGTTCGGCAAGTCCACCGGTGGCGGGAGTTTGTGGCTGGACCCGGACCTGACCTCGCCGTATGCGTGGTACCAGTACTTCGTCAACACCGCTGATGCAGACGTGATCCGATACCTGCGCTGGTTCACTTTTCTCACCGGGGACGAGATCGACGATCTGGCCTCCGAACTGAGCGAGAGGCCGCAACTGCGCTCGGCCCAGAAGCGCCTTGCGGCGGAGATGACCACGCTGGTTCACGGTGAGGGCAACACTCGGGCGGTGGAGTTGGCCAGCTCGGCGCTGTTCGGTCGAGGCAACCTCGCCGACCTGGATGAGTCGACGCTCGTGGCGGCGCTGCGAGAAGCCACGCTGATCGACGTCGATCGCTCGGGAGCCGACTCGTCGATCGTGGACCTGTTGGTCGCGACCGGGCTGTGCGAGAGCAAGGGCGCCGCGCGGCGTGCGGTTCGAGAGGGCGGTGTGTCGGTCAACAACGACAGGGTGTCCGATGAGCTATGGGTTCCGGACCGTGCCGATGCACTGCACGGTTCCCTGCTCGTGCTCAGACGCGGGAGGCGCAACTTCGCGGGCGTCCGCCTGGCGTGATCGGCCGGCCACCGGGTTGACCTGCAGATTTGACGAGCTGTTATCCGTCGCGTAACTTAGCGGGAGCCAGCGAGGAGCGGTTGTCTTCGAACTTCCGCCAGGCTTTCGCTCGCAGACTCCGGGCTTTGACTCTGGGCCGCGAGGTGGTTAGCCTAGCTCGGTTGCCCCGGATCGTGCTGCTGTGTGTGGTGCGTGGTGGTGTGTGCGTGTTCTTTGAGAACTCAACAGTGTGTCGATGAATGTCAGTGCCAATTTTTTTTGGTTTGCTGGTCCTCCGTGCTGTGTGTGGGGGGCTGGTTTTTGTCAGTACATTTTTTGTGCTGGCGTGG